>JAKAGC010000561.1 GCA_021817755.1 Acidobacteriota bacterium
AGAAGATATTGCAAGGATAAGAAATGATGTTAATAAATTAATTTCAGAAACAGATGATGCACTTCGTCAATCACTTGAATTAAAAGAAGAGGTTTCAGCATCTCTTCAGGGGGCAAGCCAGACTCTTTCCCATTGGGAATATGAATTGAGCGAGGCGTTGATATGGCTTCGGCAAGCCCAGGAATGGCTTCAACGGGCTTTATATGAGTTAAGACAAGCTCAATCGATATTAGAAGCAGCAGAAAATGATTTAAGAGTAGCAGAAAATAGGCTCAAGGATTGCCGTTCACGTACTGATAATAGAGATTGCCATAATGAACAAAATGCAGTTAACGCAGCACTTGTACGTGTTCAAATGGCAATGCAACGAGTAAGAGAAGCTGAAATCGAAGTGGATAATGCAAGAGCCGAAGTCAATCGTGCTCAAGTATGGGTAGATCGGTGCAAACAATCCGTTCTATTTGCCCAAGAAGCTGTCGAAAATGCAAAAGATGCAGATGAATTTGCTGAAATGGCAAAAAATTACTCAGAAAGAAGCCGAGAAGATGCAAACTCTGCTGAGCGTTTTGTTTTCAATGCATTGGATATTCATTCGAAGGAAAATGAAATTGCAGAAGCTTTGAAAACACTGTCTTTATCAATACAACACCATGAACAAGAAGCCGGTAAATATCTTAGGGAAGCAACCAGTTACCTGGATTCTGCTTATCAACTGGGGATTAATTTTAAGCAAGAAATGGGACTTCGCATTGATATGCTACTTTATTTCGATAAACCAACTATATCGTTTTTATAAAATGATGGATACGAAACGTTTAATACAAGGATTGAAAGAGTACTCCGACGGCCTGAATGATCATAGGAAAATCCTACAAATCAATTTTCACAATTTACAAACCAGATGGCATAGTTTGAGACAATGTTATCAAGGGGATGGGGCAGACATATTGCATGAGAAGTGGGAAAAAACAAGGGCAAGGTTTAATGATTTTTTTGATCGCACTCTTCATATTGTTTCATTTTTGGAAGAACGGATTGAATCACTCATTTTTTATGATAAGGCTGAAAGCCTGGCCCGCTTAATGAAATCTGTTTCAACGTCTATGAATTTATCTTCAGAAGCAGGATTTACTAAAACCTCAAATTCGATTGCAGCAGGTGCTTTTGTTATTTTCAATTCCTACCTTTCTCATTTAGGTGGAAAACATGGAAAACAATACAGAAAAGGCCGTGAGAAGTTTTTGGGTAATCTCATCAATGATTCTAAACAACCCAAATGGATCCGTGGGATGATGAAGACCAAATTATTACAAAACCGTTCATATATGAGAGGAATTCCGGGTTATGATGTGGGACATCGGTTCCCTGGAATTGATGTGCCTGATAATTATAGAATCGAAATGGTTTCTATGAACAGGGGGAGAGGCAATATCGCAAAAAAACTTGGAATTTCAGACAAGTTCAGGTAGTATGAAAACTCTTTGAGAATACAATAGTGGATAGTAAAAATGGCTGAATATAATGAATTTAACTTAGATGTGATTAAAAATTATTTGGGAAAATACGGCTGGGAGTACCGAGAAGTAAACACCGATATCCTGATTACTGATTTTCTAAATGAAGGAATTGAAAAAAATTTCCCGCTATTTATTCGTTTTAGTCCTCCCTGGATTCGAATTAATATTCCTACCTTTTTAGATATAAAGGATGAATCGAAATTGACAGAATTGGCACTTCATCTTCTAAGATTGAATTACTTAACAAGGAAAGCGTTTTTTGCATTAACTGAGAAAGATGATTTAACACTATGCATGGACCTGTTTGTTGGAAATGGATTGGATTATGAACATTTCGAAGCAGCACTTGATATAATAACATACGTTGCTGAGAGTTCATATCCCCCATTGATGGAGTATATCGCTCAAAAATTTGATATTAACAAAGGTGAGGATTGAACATATGGAGGATATTCGTTGGTTTGAAAATGTAGTGAAAAATAGTTCTGATAGTCTCTGGCGAATGGGGCAAATTTCACGTGTTTTACAGGATTATCGAAAAGATATACAATACCAGTGGGATGATAATGCTTCCAAAGAACTGAATCTTAGATATTTAAATCCTCATGAAGATGAGGATAGAAAAATGATGAATCTATTTCAATTGCATGAAGAAATACTGAAACAATTAATTCATTGTATTAGTCAAATCCATGAGAAATTTTTGGAATTGAATCAATTGTGGTCTGATCTCGAAAGAATAAAGATAAAAATTCGAGATGAAATAAAAAATGCATATGCCAATTATGATTTATATAAAGAAAACTATTCAAAATCAGAAAACCTTCTTCCTGTGATTGATGATTTGATCGAAAAAGCCAATAGTGCGATCAGGCCATGAAGTTTTAAATTGATAGAAATATAATTCCCCAAGAATGATGATTCAGTGTTTTTTAATATGTAGATTTCAATAATAGTAAATTTTTTCAGTACTTTAAATCATTATTTCTTTAAATAAAATTTTCTTTTTTTATTACTACTAATTCGGATTGATAATCTTTCCTCCTCAAAATGGTCATTGACTAACTTTTCCAAATCTTTTAAAATTAATGGAGCTTCAAAAAACACCAGGAGATTATTATGATGAAGAAAACTTTAAGTTTTATGCTATTTATTCTTGTGGCTTTAATTTTTATTATTCCCCTTACTGCTGAAGAAGGAATGTTCCCTCTCAGCGAAATCCCCAAATTGGATATTCATTCCATCGGATTGCAAATCGATCCGTCGGAACTGTACAACCCGGATGGAGTGAGTTTAATCGACGGGATTATCAACTTAAGCGGTTGTACTGCATCTTTCGTGTCTCCGGACGGTTTAATATTGACGAATTACCATTGCGCTTTCGATGCGGTTCAACAGGCAGCTACTACTGAAAATGATTATTTAAGAGATGGGTTCATCGCGACTGACCGTAAATTAGAAATTCCAGCAAAAGGCTATACGGTCCGAGTGATTCATTCCTACAAAGATGTTTCAGCCGAAGTCTTGTCGGTTATTAAACCGAAAATGTCCTATATGCAACGAGCAAAAGCAATCGACAAAAAAATGAAAGATATTGTTACGGGAATCGAAAGCAAAGATAAAGGAAAACGGGCAGAAGTGGCAGAAATGTTCCCGGGAAAAACCTATGTTTTATTTGTATATACCTATTTGAAAGATGTACGTCTTGTCTATGCACCGCCGCGCTCCATCGGAGAATTCGGAGGAGAAATCGATAATTGGGTATGGCCGCGCCATACTGGGGATTTTACTTTCCTGCGAGCCTATACGGCACCGGATGGAACAAATGCCGAATATGCATCTGGAAATGTTCCTTACCACCCGAAGAAATTCCTCCAGGTTGCCTCTGAAGGTGTTAAAGAAGAAGACCTTGTATTTATACTGGGATATCCGGGGTCGACAAACCGCCATAGAACGTCTCTATTCCTCAATTTTGAACAATATGTTCGTTTGCCTTTTATCGATGATTTATACGGCTGGTTGATTCATACCCTGGAACAACGGAGCACAGTAGATCGTAGTATTGAAATTAAACTCTCTTCCAGACTCAAAGGACTTTGGAATACCTATAAAAGGACCCAAGGGGTTCTCCAGGCATTAAAGGCGATAAAACTGGATGAAAAACGAAAAGAAGAAGAACTGGCTTTACAAAACTTCATCGATTCGGATCGGGCACGAAAAGCAAAA
>JAKAGC010000562.1 GCA_021817755.1 Acidobacteriota bacterium
TCTCTGTTATGCTTCCTCGTGAACTTTTGAACACCAAACCTGTTTTTGCTGCTATAAAAGAATTTTTCGGTACTTCTCAGTTGTCACAGTTTATGGATCAAACCAATGCTCTGGCCGAAACGACTCACAAGAGAAGAATTTCTGCTTTGGGTCCCGGAGGTTTAAACCGTGAAAGAGCTGGATTTGAGGTTCGTGACGTTCATACATCACATTATGGTCGTATTTGTCCTATTGAAACTCCTGAAGGTCCAAACATTGGTCTAATTTCATCTCTCACTACCTACGCACGTGTTAATGATTACGGTTTTATTGAAACTCCTTATAGAAAAGTAGAAGATGGAAAAGTATTCAATTATTGTAAAGTAATTTACCCGGGTGCTTCATCATTTCAATACCAGGAACTGGTAAGAGAAGACCGGTTAGGTGAAGAAATCGAAAAGCTTACTGCTGAAAATAAAGAATTACCAATGTATGATTACTATCCCTTCTATCTAACTGCGTGGGAAGAAGAGGGTTTTATTATTGCTCAAGCTAACGCTAAATTAGATGAAGATAATAGATTCATTTCAAAACGTGTAAATGCACGTAAAGGAAATGAAACGATATTTGCAGAACCGAAAGATATTAACTATATCGATATTTCGCCTAAGCAAATTGTATCCGTATCAGCATCGTTAATTCCATTCCTTGCTCATGATGACGCGAACAGAGCTCTAATGGGATCCAACATGCAGCGTCAATCCGTACCTTTAGTAAATCCCGAAGCTCCTTATGTAGGGACAGGTATGGAACATAAACTTGTAAAAGATTCAGGTATTGTCATTACTGCCAAACGAGCAGGTGTGGTTGTAAATGCCGATGCTGAACGTATTATTGTTAATGCTGACACCGAAAATAAAGGTGATTTTTCTGAAATCGGTGCAGATTTATACGAGTTGAAAAAATTCAGACGTTCAAATCAGAATACCCTAATAAACCAGCGTCCACTTGTCAAACCCGGTGATTTTGTTGAAGCAGGACAAGTATTGTGTGATGGGCCAGCTTCAAATAAAGGAGAATTGGCTCTCGGTCGAAATATCCTGGCAGCATTTATGCCCTGGCGTGGATATAACTATGAAGACGCTATCATTATTAGTGAAAAACTGGTTATTAATTCTGCTTTTAACTCCATTTATATAGTAGAAGAAACTGTAGAAGCTCGTGAAACTAAATTGGGAAAAGAGGAAATAACTGCTGATATACCAGGAGTTTCAGAAGCTATATTACGGAATCTCGACGAAAACGGAATTGTCAGGATCGGAGCCAAAGTAAAACCTGGTGATATCCTGGTGGGAAAAGTTTCTCCAAAAGGTGAAACCCAATTATCCCCGGAAGAAAAATTGCTTCGTGCTATTTTTGGTGAGCAGGCTTCCGAAATTAAAGATACCTCTTTATATTGTCCTCCAGGTGTAGAAGGAACTGTTATTGATGTTAAAATTTTTACCAGAAGAGGATTAGAAAAAGACAATCGTGCCAATGATATTGATGATATGACTATCGCTAAGTTAGAACGGAATTTTACTGACGAGCGAAGAATACTTATCAATGATAGGTATGAAAAGATAAAAAATTTGTTAAAAGAAATGCCTCTGGACAAGGATTTGCACCTTGATGAAAGTAAATTTTCCCGAGGAGTCTGCATTCCTGCTGAAGAGATTGAATCCTGGAAGCTGGATGAGGAATTTCTGAAACGAATAAAAAAGAGCCTTAATGACGATCAACGGAAAAAGATTTCCGATATCGAATCGAAAGCATATCTTCATATAGAAGCTTTAAAAAATGAGAAACAGGGAAAGATCGATCAGATGAAAAAGGGAGATGAATTTGCTCCCGGTATTATTAAGATCATCAAGGTATTGATTGCTGTTAACCGTAAAGTATCCGTTGGTGATAAAATGGCTGGTCGTCATGGAAACAAGGGTGTAGTAGCAAAGATCCTCCCCCAGGAAGATATGCCATTTCTTCAGGATGGAACAGCCCTGGATATCGTATTAAATCCTCTTGGCGTTCCTTCTCGTATGAACGTTGGTCAGATTTACGAATTGATCCTGGCTCGTGCTGCTAAAATATTGGATTTACATTTTGAAACTCCAGTATTTGATGGCGCAATTGAAGATGAAGTTAAATTCTATATGAGAAAGGCTGGTTTACCTGATGATGGCAAGGTGCCTTTATTTGATGGTATAACCGGTGATAAATTTCAAAATAAAATCACAGTTGGCTATATGTATATGATGAAACTTGAACACATGGTAGACGATAAGATTCATGCACGTTCTACGGGTCCGTATTCATTAATTACTCAACAGCCACTTGGTGGGAAAGCACAATTCGGCGGACAGCGCGTCGGTGAAATGGAAGTCTGGGCTTTTGAAGCTTACGGCGCCGCTTATTTACTCCAGGAAATATTAACCATAAAGTCCGATAATATCAGCGGTCGAAATGAAATCTACTCTGCAATTGTTAAAGGCACAATGGACTTTAATCCCGGCTTACCCGAATCCTTCAATGTATTGATTAAAGAATTAAAGAGTCTTGCACTTAACGTGGAATTAATCCGCAAAGAGCGAGTTAATGAAGAATCTGTATTGAAGGAGAATATAGCCAATATATCTTAAGAGGAGTTATTATGCAACGATTTAAGAAGCACGGAAAAGAAGTAAATATAATGGATTATAAAAAAATAAGAATAAGTCTCGCTTCTCCCGATGTGGTTCGAAGTTGGTCATCAGGCGAAGTAACAAAACCTGAAACAATCAATTATAGAACTTTCAAACCGGAACGAGACGGATTATTCTGTGCGAAAATTTTTGGTCCCACCCAGGATTTTAGATGTCTTTGCGGTAAGTATAAAGGATTAAAATATAAAGGAATCGTATGCGAAAAATGCGGCGTTGAAGTTACCATGTCTTCAGTTAGACGAGAAAGAATGGGGCATATCGAACTCAATTCAAAAGTCGCCCATATATGGTTCTTCAAAGGTGTACCATCTCGTATCGCCGTACTTCTTGAAATAACCGGGAAACAGGTTGAGCATATCGTATATTTTGAAAACTATATCGTTCTTGATCCGGGTAATGTTCCTAGCCTTCGTTTCAAACAGATATTAACAGAAGATGATTATATAGATTTGGTTGAGCGTTATGGAGAAGACTCATTCAAAGCTGGAATGGGAGCCGAAGCTATTTTTGATCTGTTAAAATCGCTTGATGTTGAGAAGGAAGTCGAGCAGCTAAAATCTCGTTTGGTTAGAGAGCGTTCTATCCAGAAGAAAAAAAGTATGGCTAGAAGACTAAAATTAATGGAAGATTTTCTCCAATCCGGAAACCGTCCCGAATGGATGATTCTTACCATTGTTCCTGTACTTCCACCTGATCTGAGACCGTTAGTAAGATTGGATGGGGGACGCTTTGCTTCATCCGACCTCAATGATTTATATCGCCGTGTTATAAATAGAAATAACCGCTTAAAACGTTTATTGGATTTGAAAGCTCCTGAACTGATTATTAAAAATGAGAAACGTATGCTTCAAGAAGCCGTTGATGCTTTATTTGATAATCAGAAACGTAATAAGAGTTATATGAGTTCTCAGAAACGACCGCTGAAATCTCTCTCCGATTCATTAAAAGGTAAACAGGGACGTTTTCGTCATAACTTGCTTGGAAAGCGCGTCGATTACTCCGGAAGATCTGTAATCGTTG
>JAKAGC010000563.1 GCA_021817755.1 Acidobacteriota bacterium
ATTTTTTGCAGGAAAAGTCCTTCGCCGGATATCAACGCTTTAAAAGATCCTTTAGTAGAAATAACAAGGTTCGGACTACCTGCAAGGTATGCGCCACCTTCAGCATAAATTGTTTCTCCTTTTAATTCCTTTTGGAGTACATCTCCCAGGGTTGAGGGTGCAAGTATTAATTCACCATCACCTGTTTCAGCAGTGAAGAGCGATGCGAAAAAGCTCTCTCCGCCAACAGCAGCTTTAATCGTTCCCAGTAACCCTTTTCCTGATGATTTTGCTTCCAATGACAGTGTAGGGGACATCGACATCATTGCCCCGGCTTCAGCGCGAAATTGTTCTCCTCTTTTCATTAAAATACGAACTGTGGTAAACACCGGACGGTTTTCAATAAAAAACTCCATTTGACTTCTCCTTTTATCCGGGAATTAATTTATTCAACCGGAAGGCTTTATTATATAAAAACGAAAAAAAATTTACAATATTTCAGAAATTGTGCGATCATTCTTATTATGTTAAGAAGAAAAAACGTTGATTTTTTTGGAAAATTTCAGTAAAATAACCTTGGAGGTATACATTGCTTTATCGAATTTATATTGCTTTAATTGCTTTAATACTGGTTAGTACCGGTAACATGTTCGGGGCAATACAATTCAAACAAACCGGAAAATGGTTACCAAAAGGGGATCCAATTTATGGACAAGCCGGTCCTATGATGATCGACAAAAACAATAATATCGTCGGCGTTTTTTATAAAACAGGTGCCCGTTTGATTTCGCCAAAGCAAGTAATCGTTCTGGCTCGTTATGGACAAGGTCCTTCAGATCTTCAAAATTTCTGCGGTATTTGCGATTACAAGGGTGATCTTGCCATTTATGAACTCCCTGGAAAAATCAAAATTTTCACTTTAAAAGATGGGAATTATACATGGAGAAAAAACATCTGGTTAAAAATTGACCGAAACTTTTTCGTGGAACAAAATATCCTCTTTCATGATAATAAATGGTTTGTGGCAGGACTTCATTACCTTGATTATAACCAAAGCCCGTCTCTTCCCGCTGCATTTGTGACAATATACGACGAAAGGGGGAAGCCTCTCAAAACGTTGATCGAATCCCGTATCTCAACAGAAACACAATACTTCCAGATGGAATATTTTATAATAGCCAATAAAGATAAAATTTTTCTATTAGTGGAAAATCAAACAAATGTCTATATTATCTCCGCCGTGAAGATGTACCTCGAAAAAAATGTGAAATTGGAAATCCCTTCCTTTTATAAACCTATGCCGGATTCTTTTTACCGCTTTAAGAATAACCAGGGCCCATCATCCCCTACCTCGCTTGAAATTGAATTGGAAAACTGGAAAACCGGTTATTCCTCTATTAGTAATGCAATCATAGATAATGGCTATCTTCTGGTTCAGATTCGTACTGCCGATAAGCGTTACAAAAAATTTGCACTTCTCTTTTATACTCTGGATTCACTAAAATTAAAATATACGTTATATACTGATGATTACTTAATGGCGGCGAAAAATGGGAAATATTATTTTTATGCAAATGGGAACCCTGGAATCGATGATGGAACAGACTCGACAATAATAAATATATATGAATGGATTAATAAATGAAAACATCCGAATCCCATTTTAAAAAAAATGCTGAATTCTATTTCCGAATGACGATTGCTGTATTAATTGTAGCTATTTTAGCCGTATTCATTTTACGATTTCTTTACAAAAAAGAGCATAAACCCGAAGCGGTATCATTTATAAATCCGCAGAAGACACTTTTACTCTCTCTTGAGAATAAAACAGTAACTTTAGAGCAATTACTAATAAACTCAAATACTTTGTATCTGGCAATATTTGATTTCAGAGGCTGTTATTCTTGTACTGGCCGTGCTTTGGATGATCTTCGTTCCCTTCAAAAAGAAAAAAAAGATTGTATCGCTATAACGATTCATGATAATTTTAACGATTTCAAAGAATGGGCACAGATGGAAAATTTTAATCCTATTTATATGGTGAAAAAAAATATTTTTTATGAATTTATAAAAACCCCGTATGTACCGGTTATTATTGAAATAAAGAATGGAAAAATCGAATTTATCCGTTTTATTTCTCTTTGATTTCACTTGACATATATGATAAAATAATTGAGCATGAATTATAGGAGGAAATAATGAAAAAGGTACTAATTATCCTTGTACTATTGGGAATATTAGTCGCTGTAAGCATCGCCCCGGCACCTGTAAAAGCTCAATCTTATATGACTTTACGTTTGCCTGGAGTCGAAGTAGCTAATCCGATGTCTTCAAAAATCGAGTGCAGATGCCCTCACCGGGTAAATCGTTGCATTAACGAAGTAGTCGTTACATTATAATCCTGCTCATTCGTTATTCGTTTTTATGTCCTAAGGGAAAGGTTATTTCAATACATCTTTAATCTCATTTATAACAATCTCCAGATCTTTGTACTCAATTACCAGGGGTGGAAGAAGCCTTAATACTGTTGTACCAGATGGTAGAGTCAAAATTCCTCTATTCAATAATTCCTCTATAACCGGTTTTACTTTTTCTTTTAATTCAATACCGATCATTAACCCCATACCGCGAATATCCCTTATCCTTGGAGATGAGATTTCGTTTAATTTGCAAAGCAGGAATTCTCCTTTTTCAGCCGCTTGAACATCCAACCTCTGTTCCTGCATAAATTTGATAGCCCCAAGCGCAGCCGCACAGGATAATGGATTTCCGCCAAAAGTCGAACCATGTTTACCGGGAACCATCTCTATTTTATCTGAACATAGTACTCCCCCAATAGGAATACCTCCCCCCACAGCTTTTGCAAAACACATCATATCCGGTTCAACATCGAAATGCTCTATCCCGAACATTTTTCCCGTACGACAAAAACCAGTCTGGACTTCATCAACTATAAATAAAATATTCTTACGAAAGCATAATTCTCTAACTTGTTTAAAATAATCGGCATTCCCAATATTTACACCACCCTCCCCTTGAACAGGTTCCAAAATAATACCGGCAATATCTGGATGGGTTTCAACAGCGGTTTGAAGTTCAATAATCTTATTGAAGGGCACAAAATGAAAACCTGGGACAAGCGGTTGAAATTCCTCCTTATATGTTGGATTATGAGTGGCACTCAACGCACCCATAGTTCTTCCATGAAATCCCCTGGAAGCACAAATAAACTCTTTTTTTCCAGTTGAAAAACGGGCGAATTTAATCGCAGCTTCAATCGCTTCTGCTCCCGAATTGCATAAGTAAACCCGTTTTATGGTCGATGGCGCTAATCCGACCAGTTTCTCCATTAATAACGCCCGTTTATCATTGTAAAAAGTTCCACTGCATACCATTAACCGTTCGACCTGTTCCATAATAGCATCTATTACCATTTGGTTTGCATGACCTACACTCGCAACCCCATGC
Source organism: Acidobacteriota bacterium (assembly GCA_021817755.1). Taxonomy (GTDB): domain Bacteria; phylum Acidobacteriota; class Aminicenantia; order UBA2199; family UBA2199; genus JAKAGC01. Next base: position 3,448 of record JAKAGC010000563.1, read on the forward strand.
CCGCCCACACAATCGATATACTCTCTGCCTGTAGAATCTACGACTCTCGCTCCCGAACCCTTCACAATTACACAATTTCTTTTTGGATAAATCGACAATCCATATCTATTTTCCAATTCTATATAATCCATGGCTTCGAGGCTATTTCCAAGAAAATGATTCTTTACTTCATTCATACTTTTATTCATAAATACATTCCTATTTTCAATTGGATTTTTTCAATATTAGATTTAAAATACTTAACAAATCACTGTTCCTTTTCCTTCCAAAGCATCCTTAATTGGATTTTG
>JAKAGC010000564.1 GCA_021817755.1 Acidobacteriota bacterium
TGTAAATTTCAATGCAGTAACCATCGATAAAAACTTTACAATAACGCGCCGGATATCTGCTAAGAGCGCCAGATGGGATCCGGGTAATTACCTGGTACTTCAAAACGGATTCGAACGGAGTCTTTCGGATAACAACCCTACCGGTTATTATAAATTCAAGTCAAAACCGATCTATATAGAAGAAGGTAAAGGATTATTTTCCCGGAAGATTGCATTTTCCGAATTCATGAATATCAAAGAACTTAAGAAGTATATCGCATATTTAAAAGGGAAAAAATCGGAAACCCACAAATATGAAGCGCAGTTGTATTATAAGTATGCGTTTCCTTTTTCAAGTTTGATAATGGTGTTAATTGCAATACCCTTTTCATTTATGATGGGAAATAAGGGGACATTGTACGGGATTGGAATAGCGATAAGCATATCCATTGTTTTCTGGTTTTCCTTTGCTGTATTCAGTGCGTTGGGTGCAGCATCGATTTTATCGCCATTTTTATCCGGGTTCGCTCCATTGTTTATTTTCACAGGAGTATCCATTTATCTATTTATAAACATTAAAACGTAAATCTCCAAACGAAAGAGACTTAATTACAGATCTATTAGAAAAAATAAAGAGGACTGGGGAAGAAGGGCTCACTTTGTATAAAAAATATGGATTTGTTTATATTTTAGAGTACATATGAGTGAATTTCCATAAAAAAATTTATTTCACGGGGAACTTTTGTTATAATAAGTCCGTTTATAAGGGTATGAAATATGAACATGGACATTTTAGTTAAACAATTAAAAACAGGCAGCCAGGAGGCCTGGAAAATGATAGTCGATAATTATTCGAAGAAAGTGTATAACATAGCGTTGAATTTCGTTGGCAACAGAGACGAAGCCGCGGACATCACGCAAGACATTTTCTTAAAATTATACAATAATATCGAGAAATTCAATCATGAAGAAGGCAATTTGACTTCCTGGCTCTTAACGCTGTCTCGTAATTACTGTATCGATTACTGGCGAAAAAATAAATACCACAGAAAGAATTTGGAACTGGATGATACACTGGCTGTGGAAGCTCCCGCAAGCATAAAAACCCCGGAAGATAAAGCAGTAAACGAAAATGAATCGGCCTATCTACGTAAAAAACTAATGCTGCTGCCTCCGGATTTACGAACCCTAATCATTATGAGGGATATCGAAGATTATACCTATGAAGAGATATCGGAACATCTGGATATTCCTCTCGGGACCACAAAATCCAGGATCAACCGTGCACGTACCCGGTTGGCCCGGATCTTACTGGAAGAAAAAGGGAGATAACAATGGATTGCCAAAAGATAGAAGAATTAATTTCACTGTATATAGAGAATGAGTTATCGGAAGAGTTACACGATGAAGTATCGGCACACCTCGAGCAATGCGAAGAATGTACGCTGCTTAAGGAAAAGATCGAGGAAATGCTGTATGTATTTCCGGACCTTGAAGAGGATGTTCCTTTTTATGTGAAGAACCGGATTTACTATATTCCCGAATCCCAGCATATCGAGATAATGCCGGAAAACAGGTTCGGGTTCCTGAAGTGGATAGCTGCTGCGATCGGAACCTTTGTACTGGCATTAAACCTATTCTACTTCACCAATGTATATCCGCCTGCCAACCGGGTATTACACTCTTCCGTTGCGGATGTCAAATCCTTCGCAGTAGACGCGGGAGCATTCATCCAGAAAGTGGCAGAATCAAAAGGAATGTACCTGCTGTCTATATTTAAAAAAGAAAAGAATTCGGACCGGGACCCGGAGTTCGATTCATATAAATCCGATAAAACAATACCCATTTCAAAAGAAAAGAGTGAGGTAAAAAAAGGAGAACAAAATGAACGAAAAACAAATAACACCAATTGAAAAAAGCTCATTAGGGGCAGCTATATTATCGATCATTCCGGGAGTAGGATTTTTCTACCTTGGGAATATGCTTAAAGGTATCGCTTATATGCTTACCTTCGCCGGTTTGATCGTACTAATATCCAACAGTGGCGATTCGGAAGTGGTATTCTTTTCACTGGCACTTGCCGGATTCTACATATTTCAGATTTTCGATGCTGCCAATGAAGCAAATAAAAGCCGTTATAAAAACACTCCCATAGAGCAGGCAGAGCATAGCCCGGAAGAGGATGTATCGCTAATGGCTTCGATTATCATCCTGATCATCGGCGTACTATTTCAACTGGCTCAATTGAATATTCTACGTTACAGGGACATCACACGGTTATGGCCCTTGTTTTTAATAGGAATCGGTATAAAAATGATCTACTCCTATATGAAAAAAAATCCTAAAAAAGAAAATGAACAGGTTTCCGAACAACCGCCATTCACAAGTACAGAGAATGCCACTTTCACTGAACAAAAACCGTCGAATGCATCGGAAGAAAAAGAATATACAGGAGGCAACAATGAGTAAAGGAAAACAGGAATCATTATTCTGGGGATTTATCCTACTGGTGATAGGAATCCTCTTCATGTTACGAAATTTTGGAATCCGAATCGATATCTGGCATATCTTCGGGACTTACTGGCCCTTAATCCTGGTTGCAATCGGTTTGAAAAACATTATCTATTACATCTCGATGAAAAACCGTAACGAATAACGAGAGTAACGACAATGAAAAAGCGAGATATTTTTATCGCAATAATCGTTATAATGTTCGGGCTGGCTTACCAGGCTTACGAAGACGGAAAATTCGAGTTCTCCTTTTATGAAGGATGCTCCTTCGATCGTAAGATGCTGGTAGATAAGCAGTATCCCAACGATTTCACTTACGATGAGATCGTTAAAACCAATATCGGGAAACTCCAGCTCGATAATGCGGCAGGAAATATCGTGGTAGAAACGGCACCGGCAGGCGAAACGCAAGTCCGGATTCAACCTCTGGTGCGTATCTACTCACGAGATAAATCGAAAGCGGCTGAAATAGCTAAAGACATTAAAGTAACAGCCACTACGGAACCCTGGAAGGGATTCGATACTGTTAAATCTGCGGAACCTGTTACACCGCCTGTTGAATCTTCCAATACTCCTGCAACTACTTCTTCAACGACTGCATCTTCAACAAATTCACAGATCCCATCAGAAGATACAACCGCCACTGGAAAAGATACTACTTCTACTGCAACTCAAGTTCTCGTACCCAATGGTTCGGAACTTTTAAAAGTAGAATCCTATGGTGCTTCAAATGAAAAATTTCCTTATCATCGTGTACGTATCATTATTAAAGTTATTGTCCCCCGAAATGTAGAATTGGAGTTTAAGAATTACCTGGGGGATATTTCGGTAAAAGATTATGATGCACCGATAACCATCAATGAACGATACGGCGATATCGATATAGCCAGTACCACCGGAAAACTCAATATCACTCATAGATATGGGAATGTAACCGTTTCAGATTCACTCAATGCCCTGAACCTGGAAACCCATTATTCCCGGATCGATTTAAAAACGATACTCTCTCTATCGCTGGATTGTGCGTATTCCCGTGGAATTATCGACACAATAAAAAAAGATACAATTTTGACAGATGCCAGATACTCGAAATTAACTATCCAATCAGCCAACAATGTATCAATAGACGGGAAACATTCGGAACTATCATTGAAAAACATCACCGCTGGACTTTACATTAGAGACTCCTATGAAAATATTTATTTGGAGAACATCGAAGGCAATATGCTTATAAAAACTTCCGAT
>JAKAGC010000565.1 GCA_021817755.1 Acidobacteriota bacterium
CAATTATATGCTGATTTTCAATGGCCATAGGCTCTTCATCATCGTAAGGGGGATGCCCGGTAAGCATTTCAAAAAAAATAACCCCGAGGCTGTATATATCGGAAGAAGGATCAAGAGGTTTCCTCAACGCCTGTTCAGGGCTAATATAGTGGGGAGAGGTAAAACTAATTCCTTTTTTCTTAAATGAATCATTAGGGCCAATTGCACGAGACATAAAAAAACCTGTCACTACAGGAGTCCCATCATCCCTGAAACGAATACTTTGAGGAGTGATATCCTTGTGGATAGTGCCTTCTTTATGAGAGTAGTCAAGAGCCCATGCAATTTGCTTTAATATCTGAAGAATACGGTGGTGATCCAATTTTTCATTGAGGAAGGAATCGCTCTTATTTCGATGGAGGAAATCATTATTGGTTTCAAGTGAATTTAAATTAAACTGATTATCAAGTACATTTCGCAGGCTGTATGGGAGGTATTCCATGACGATATAATGAATGCCGGTGGATTCCCCAGCTTCAAGAATATTTACAATATTGGGATGAATATACTGAGCGACACGTTTTGCCTCATAAAGAAAACGTTCGGACATACCGGGATCTTCAAACAACTCGGGCACAAGAATTTTAATAGCTACTTTCCGATCTAAATCTTCCTGAGTTCCGAGGTATACATCTGCAATTAAACCTTCTCCGATTTTTTTATCGATTCGGTAACCTGGGATAGTGGGAAGAATATCCACTATTTATCTCCTTTATAGATGAAACCACTGGGATAAAATCCGCTGGCTTCCGGAATCAAATCGAATATGTTGGAATTCGTTGGCGTGATGATCGTACCGGTAATCTTTTTCCCATTCCCGGATATTTATAGCGATTTGCTTGATGGCATCTATGATAAAATGGAGTTGATTATTGGTCATGGTAGGATGAAGAGAGAGACGAACCCATCCGGGTTTGGTAGAAAGATCGCCATGATTTATGAGTTCAGTAATGGCTTTGGACTGTTCTTTGCTCACATGAAGTAAGAAGTGTCCATAGGTGCCTGCACAAGCACAACCGCCTCTGACCTGTACACCGAAACGATCACTTAAAAGTTTGACAACGAGATTATAATGGATATTATCGATATAAAACGAAACACAACCTAATCTCTCGGGGACATTATCGGCAAGAATATGAATTCCTGGGACTTTTGGGAGGTCTGAGAAAACGATTTTGAGCAATTCTGCTTCGCGTTCCTTAATATTGGACACACCCATTTTATTTTTTAATTCAATGGCGAGAGCACTACGGATAGCCTGTAAAAATCCGGGGGTTCCTCCGTCTTCGCGGGATTCTATATCATCGAGATATTTGTATTCGCCCCAGGGATTTGTCCATGCAACAGTACCACCACCGGGGACATCGGGGGCGGAGCGGTGATACAATGAACTATCGAAAATTAAGACTCCTGAGGATCCTGGCCCTCCAAGAAATTTATGAGGAGAAAAGAAAATGGCATCCAATTTTTCCATGGGATCTGAGGGATGCATATCAATATTGACATATGGAGCAGCGGCGGCAAAATCGACGAAACACAAACCACCTGCTTCGTGCATAATCCGAGCCAATTGATGATAAGGAACAGTAATACCCGTTACATTTGAACCAGCGGTAAATGAACCGATTTTAAATTTCCGGTCTTTATATTGTTCGAGTTTCCTTCTAAGATCGTCAGGATCAACGAGAAGATCTTTATTGGGTTCCAGAATCACGACATCACATATGGTCTCATACCAAGAAGTCTGATTGGAATGGTGTTCCATATGAGTAATAAATACAACGGGTCTTTCCAGGCTCTGCACACATTTAGAACCGAGCAGACAACCGGAAACTTTTAAACCTAATATACGTTGGAATTTATTTATCACCCGTGTCATCCCTGAATCCTGGGTAATTATTACATCATTTTTATTTGCGTTCACATGATCTTTTATGAGATGGTGAGCATGATGATACGCATGGGTCATACGAGTGCCGGTCTCTGAAGTTTCTGTATGGGTATTGGCAACAAAAGGTCCAAACTCGTTTTTTATTTTATCTTCGATGGGTCCGTATAAACGTCCACTGGCAATCCAATCGGCATAAACAAGGGATTTTTTACCATAGGGCGATTCATACTGGGCATCAAATCCTATTGTGTTTTTACGAAACGGCTCAAAATAGTGTTCGATGTTTTTATCCTGTTTCATAAAAGAATTATACCATTATTCTATAAAATTTCAAAGCCTTGTTTTAACGTATTTACACCGGAATAAATCACTTGAAAATCCTCCTTAAAATTAGTTATCTCAAAATATTTTCAACTGGTTGTTACTTTTTTTTTAATACAATAAAATTGAAAGATGAGTTCATGAAATCAGAAAGGAATTATATGAATTTGCATTCAGCTTAGTGATAAATGTGGCAGAATTCTTATACATCCTTTACAATTCTACATTTCTCTATGGATATCAAAAGAAAAATGGATAGATATAGTTATTAATTTTGACAAAATCGAATGAGGATTACCTTTTAATCTTCTGTTTAAGAAAAGAGGCATGTTATTGGGTAAAATAGAAACCATTGAATCGATTTGAAAAAATTTTTATTTGCTTGGTTTAAATATAAGAATATTCCTTCTCTGTTTTCTCAGAAAAACTCAGGAATTAATGAAAAAGCAAAATTCTTTTAAAAATTGTTGCAATATTTTACCTATTCTATTTGAAAATAATATTTCATTCATATATAATTAAAAACCAACTAATTTTCGATACATTTTCGATGGAGGTAATGCTTCATGACTATGGAAGCAAGCGAAGCGATTTCTTCTCCGATGGAACAAGACAAATACTCCGATATACGGATTAAAATGTGGATTTTCCTATTCACGGATATACTTTTATTCGGAGGTTTATTCTTGGTTTATGGGTTTTACCATTCGAGGTTCCCTGAAGATTTTCATTTCTGTACGGGAAACATGAGCACTCTTCCGGGAACAATTATCACCCTGCTTCTTTTAACAAGCAGCATTACGATGATGTTGAGTACAAAACACCTGGAAAAACAGAACCGGAAATATTCAATTCTATTCCTGTGGATTACCCTTGGCTTGGGTTTCCTTTCACTTGTAATCCGGTATTATGAATGGTTGGCAAAAATTCGGATTGGTCTCTTCCCAGATTCGATAGTACTCCAACAACATACACCGGGTGAGAATGCTTTTTATGGAATATATTATTTGACGAACGGGATACATGCATTACATATTATTATCGGAATGATTGCTCTTTTCATCCTATGGGCTAAATTCATTCGAAAACCTAAAGAAACCACATCCGAGGAAAGAGAGAATCTCTATATTTTAAAGGTAGAAAATACTGGGCTGTTCTGGCAAGTTATAATTATTGTTTGGATGTTCATGTTCCCAATATTCTACCTAATTTCTTAAAAAAAGGTAAAGCGCCGAGAGGTATATAATGAATAGTGATAATACGCCAATCGATACCAATAATATAACGCTCCACACTATGAATAATGGGGAGAAAACGAAAGATTACAAAATTTCTACATATATAATCATATGGTTACAGATGTTGATGCTGACGGGTTTAATGGTTACACTCTCAGGGGTAAACCTGGGAATATGGAATACTATAGGAATTGTACTAATAGGGAGTTTGAATTGTTCGGTTATTATTGGGGTATTTAT
>JAKAGC010000566.1 GCA_021817755.1 Acidobacteriota bacterium
CTAAAAGATCTTTCGTATTAAAACTCGGAATAATAATAGACAGGTCCATGAGGGTTATTGAAATAAACGGCGATACTTTAATGTATAGTGAAGGTCTTTATTTCGGTGACGAATAAATTTTGCAGGAACTCCTCCAACGAGTGCATACGGTTCAACATCTGACGTAACGACTGCGCCCGATGCTACAACTGCGCCCTTTCCGATATGAACTCCAGGCAAAATTATTACACGAGTGCCAATAACCGCATAATCATCAATGATAACGTTTGCCCCTCGTTCTTTAAAGTCGGAATCATCTATATCATGTTCCATAGTATATATTCTAACTTCGCCTGCTATAGAAACATTATTTCCAATAGTTAAAGGTCGTTCTGCGGGAGCAAGAAACTCTTTGATATATCGAAAAATTTTTATTTCATTTCCCGACCACTTTTTAGGAAATCTTCCATCTAAAAATGCATCGTTTCCGATGATTGTATTATGGCCGATTGATATACCAGAAGGCTGATTAAACTCCGCTCGCCAATGAATAGAAGAATCTTTTCCTATCCTTATGCGATAAAAATGTCGATATAAAAAAAGTCTAATGGTGTGGCTGGGAATATACCCGGTTAATGTTGCACAGTATACCCAAAAATCAATAAACCATCTCATAGCCTCCCTCCCACTTCTTCTAGTACTGAAAGCGTTTGTTTCGCTGCTTTTTCCCACGTAAATTTTTGTACCTGTTTGAGCCCTTCCGCAATTCTGTCTTTTCCGGACTTCTTTTCTTTCTCTTCTATCGCCTTCTCCATGCCATGTGCAATACTTTCGACATCCTGCGGATCTACGTATATTCCCGCCTTTCCCGCGATCTCCGGAAGGCTAGAAACATTACTCACCACCACTGGTGTTCCATGAGCCATTGCTTCTAATACGGGTAAACCAAATCCTTCATAAAGGCTCGGCAATGCATAACACATCGCATGTTTATAAAGGGCCGGTAAATCACTGTCAGGAACGAAATCTAAAAAAATCACTTTCTGTTCTATCCCATATTTCTTTGGGGCATCCAATATTTCTTCAAACAACCATCCTTTTTTGCCCACAATCACTAGTTGAATGGCGTCATCTTTGTGCATATGAGCGAAGGCTTCTATCAATCTGACATAATTTTTCCTCGGTTGGAGAGTCCCGACAGACAAAATATAAGAAGGAGAGAGATGATATTTATTAAAAATTTCGCTATCAGCCATTGTAGATGCTATAGATTGTGTAAAACCCGGATAGGTCACAACAATGCGATCTTCGGGCACATGGTATGCCTGTATTATAGCATGCTTCGACGACTCGCTAATGGTGAGTATTTTCTTTACATGAGCAACTGAATATGCTGTCCATTCCGTAAGCTGATGGAGATCTTTTGGTCGAAACATTTCAGGATAATAGAGATATGAAAGATCCATGATTGACATGACGCGGGATAATGAAACAAATCTTGGAATATAGTGAGTTGGAGAAAAAACAACTGCCGGTTTTGGGTAATCTTTCGTCAAAGCGAAAGGAAGGCCTATGAATGTCCAAAGTTTTTTAGGTCCAACAACCCGATATTGCCAATGAGGATGTTCTTTCGGCAAATCAGAAAGCGGATTTCCTGGGATATAGACGCGAACTGTATGTTTTTTTTCAACAAGTGGATAAAGATGTGCCAAAATTTCAAACGCATATCGTCCTATACCCACTCTATGTTGTACATTCGCTTCGTAGCCGTCAATTGCAATAATCATAAGGTAAAGCCTGGATAAATAACATGCAATTTATTTTCCTCTATGTGGAGAAGCTGTTGTACATCATGCTTTGTCGCCTGGGAATCACATAAAAAAGACTGACACTCTTTCTTTGCCTGTTTTAAACGACGTTTCTGTACGGAAAGAATTGTTTTATGAAAACTTTCCGGAAAATGAAAAAAACTTAGATCATGAATTGTTGTAATTCCTTTTGCATGATTCAGAGGCGGCTGCGTCCAATCACTGCTCCAAAAAATATCTATATCTCCTAAAAACCATTCAATGGGAAAAATATGCATTTGATTCCAAAGGATATCAAGCAACATCGGTGGAATCCACCATGCTTTTAATGTTGTTTTTTTATTGATTTGTATAATTTCTTTATAAAAATTATAAAATTTATTTCTTTGCCGTAAGGAAGAACCGAAAAGCACGTATTCATTCGTTTGATCAAGCGTTACAAGAGATAACACGAGCTTCCGTACATATCTCGCTACCCCCGTTCCTTCATATACTATCTGACTAATATCAATTCCTATACGCATAATTAGTCTGCATATCCATTCGGATGAGTTTGGTGCCATTTCCATGCTGTCTTGACGATTGTTTTAATATCCGAATATTTTGGAGTCCATCCGAATTCTTGCTTTATTTTCGTGGGATCAGCAATGAGCTCTGCAGGATCACCTGCCCGACGCTCTTTGATAGCAATGGGGAAATCAATTCCCGTCTCTTCCTTTATCTGTTCAATTACCTCTTTATTTGTTATTCCAATACCGGTGCCTACATTATATATATCCGATCCATGGCCGTGCGCGAGAGCCTCGAGAGCCAAAACATGAGCCGTACATAAATCTTCGACATGGATGTAATCACGAACACAGCTTCCATCTCGTGTTGGATAATCATCTCCGAAAAGGAAAAATTGCTTATTCTCCACCGCCGCTCTGATTCCCAAAGGGATTATGTGCGTTTCAGGCGCGTGCGCCTCTCCAAACTTTCCATCCAATGAAGCCCCAGAGGCATTAAAATATCGCAAGCTTATGGACCGTATATCCTTTTGACGGTCAAAAAGAGATAAATATAATTCAAAACACCATTTCGATAATCCATAGGGACTCGTTGGATCTTTGGGGTGATCTTCAGGAATTGGGACCTCTGTAGGGTTGCCATACACAGCGGCTGTTGATGAGAATATAAGCTTATCGACATGATGCGCAACCATAGCCTCCAGAAGCGTGATTGGCGAAATAAGATTATTATGAAAATATTTTTTCGGATCCCTAACGGATTCTTCGACGGATATATAGCCTGCAAAATGAATGACCGCATCAATTTTTTCTTTCGTGAAAATATCATCTATAATTGTCTTATCACCCACGCCTCCATGCAAAAAAACAACACTGGATGGAATAGCCTGTGTATGGCCAAATTCCATTGAGTCTAATACCACAACATGGTGACCACTCAAAGCAAGCATTCTCACCATATGACTTCCGATATATCCGGCTCCGCCGGTTACGAGAATATTCATATCCTTATTGTACCTTATGATGCTTCGTAAGGGAAAATAAAATAAAAATTAAGAAAAAACCTGCAGCATACCACGTAAGATGCTGAGCCGTAAAAAAAATCCATCGTGCGAACAACGGAATAGCACAAAATAGGCTCAACATTCCTGCGTAAACGAGAAGCATAGGTCTACGCATGACTATAATACATCCCAATAAAATAAAAAATACTATATCTTGAATTTTCATTTATTGTATTTCAAATACTCCTATTGAAGAAAATCCGTCCACCTTGTGAAGCCAGGGAATCAATTCCATTGCTCTATAGGTAGCAAGGTAGAGGGAATTATCATATATTCTATCTGTTATAAACAGTTCTTGCTCCGAATCATAAGGAACAATGATGTATTTTACATCATGTGCAATTAATTTTTGACGTGACTCT
>JAKAGC010000567.1 GCA_021817755.1 Acidobacteriota bacterium
GAAATCAGGAACATCCTTTAATTATGAAGGAACCGTATCACAGTTTATCCAGGAAAACAGGCTGGAAATCTTCTTTATGGATGATACCTTTCAAAGTCTTCGACCAATCGATTGGGCACTTTTCATTCCCCATGGTATCCGTTCTTATCTTGCAAAACCCTTTTTTCATGGTGATAAACTCCGTTCCATTCTTGTTTTTTGCTCCACTCAAGCGAATGGTTATTCTGAAAAAGAACTGGATCTGTATGCATTATATTATCCTGCTTTTCTTCACGGTCTAAGAAATTCCCGAAAAAAGAAAAAATAATACTCTTCCAATTTTTTATATATCTGTTTTCATAAAATTTAGCCTTCTGCTTGAAAATTAAAATCAAAAATGTAATCATATATTTTAATTTTTAAGACTAAAATTTAGGAGAGTATACCATGCGACCCAATATTTTATTTATTATGACCGATCAGGAAAGGGCGCCAATGCATATGGAGAGTGTCGATCTTGAGACTATTTTACCCGCCAGGAACCGTTTAAAAAAAGAAGGCGTAAGTTATGAAAATTATTATATCAATGCATCCCCCTGTACCCCCAATCGATCCGTTATGCTTACCGGTCTTTATTCACAACAAATATGGATGTGTACCAACCCTGAACTCGGACAACCCTCTTTAAAAACCGGATTTCCTTCTTTTGCCAGAGCCTTGAGAGATATCGGATATGATACGGCTTATACCGGGAAATGGCATATCAGCAGCGATATCGATACCGGTAATCCCGAAGCGTTAAAAGATTACGGATTCGATTTATTCGATCCGCCCAATGAATTTGCGGGTTCTCCCAATGAAGGAGAACAAAGCGATGCTCTGATCGCTGAACGCGCAGTGAATTTTATTAATAATCGAAATGAAGCGGATAAACCTTTCCTCTATGTGGTTAGTTTTGTCAATCCACATGATATGATGTATTACTGGCGTTTCATGAACCCCAGAACACCGGGAGAAACCTACAAAGGAATGCAAGTTCCTAAAAACTTTGAAAGCATGTCCCATTTAAAAGAAACAAAACCCACCGGACAATCTGCATGCAGGCAGGAATCCAATATCGCTTTCGGTAGACTTCCCAATGAGATCGAAACGGCTAAAGATAAAAAGAAATATATCGAATGTCTGGATTACTATTTATGGCTTCAAAAGAAAACCGATCAACAAATCCAGGAAGTATTAAACGCACTGGATGCCAAATCCGATACCAAAGAAAATACCATCATTATTTTTACTTCGGATCACGGGGAACTTGCAGGGTCTCATGGAATGAGAGGAAAGAACTATTGTTTTTACGAAGAAGCGGTTCGAGTACCTTTGTATGTCGTCGATTATACCCGTAAACTCATTCCTATGGGCCAGGCAGGAACTACTCGTACTCAATTGGCCAATACCATCGATATTTTTCCTACTATTTTAAATATGGCAGCATCCAATGGAGACCCGGTAGACATGGAGCCCTATGATTTTCTTCCCGGCACTAATCTTACTCCCAACCTTGCGGATGCAGACCAACCTACCAGTGATTCTATTCTTTTTGCTCACGATTTGATTTACCCGGGTCTTACGGCTCCTGCTCATATTGTAGGGAAAATCGATAATCAATGGAAAGCGGCAATCTATAATAAATGGAAAATGGATCAAATGGGTAGTAATCCAACCTCTCCCGATGAAGCGATACAAATCGAAGAAGGTTCCACTCAACGAGAATTATACAAACGCATTACACCAAAAGATAAGCTTGAAATAGAAAACCTCTCTAATTATAAAAAGTACGCGGATAAAATGAACGAATTCGAAACCCAATTGAATCAATTATCCGAAACTCAATTACGCGGACCTCTTCCATCTCCATACCGGGAGATAAGCGAACAGGCAAAAACCGATTTTGTTTCCGGTACTCAGTCCAAACAATCAAAACTTGATAATGAAACAATGAAATCCATACAATACCGTTTTATCGATTAATGAATAAGCAAAACAAACTCGCCCCTTTCCATGTCATGATCCAACCCATAGGTGCACGATGCAACCTTGATTGTCATTATTGTTATTACCTTTCAAAGGAAAAGCTCTACCCTGAAAATAAATCCGGGATGTCCATCCAACTCCTGGAATCATATACAGCCCAGTACATCGATGCACAAAGCGGACCTGAGATTACCTTTGCATGGCAAGGCGGCGAGCCCATGCTTCTGGGGATTGAATTCTTCGAACATGCGCTTCGGTTTCAACAAAAATACAAACGTGATGGTGTTCAGATTATCAACACCATTCAAACCAATGGAACTCTTATCGATGATGAATGGTGCCGTTTTTTTAAAGAAAATCACTTTCTAATCGGTATCAGTATCGATGGGCCTCAATCCATTCATGATACATATCGCCGTGATAAAGCCGGGAATCCCACTTTTCACCAGGTAATGAAAGGTATTTCATTATTAAACAAACACAAGGTCGAATTTAATACTTTAACCACGCTTCATGCCGCCAATGCCCCTTATCCCGAACAAGTTTACAATTTTCTCCGAAATGAAGCCTCTTCACATTTTATGCAATTTATCCCCATAGTCGAACGTAGAAAAAGCAAAGATAACGCAAATTCAAATAATTTCGATACCGTGACGGATCGCTCCATCACACCCACTCAATACGGTACATTTTTGATTTCTCTTTTCGATAAATGGGTAAAGCAAGATGTGGGACGGGTATTCGTTCAATTTTTCGATGTCGCTTTAGCTGCATCAGCAGGTTATCCGCCGGGTCTTTGTGTCTTTGCAGAAACCTGCGGAAGTGCACTTGCATTGGAACATAATGGCGATTTGTATTCTTGCGATCACTATGTCGACCCCAAATATAAATTAGGAAATATTACTGATAAAGAGTTACTCTCTTTGGTAAACTCTCAAGACCAGGTTCGTTTCGGGAAAAATAAAAAGACCAAACTTCCTCGCTATTGCATGAAATGTGAATATTTGTCTCTCTGTAATGGAGGTTGTCCAAAAGATCGTTTTATCAAATCACCCGATGGTGAACCCGGATTGAATTATTTATGTGAGGGATACAAATTATTTTTCAAACATATTCAGAAACCCATGCAAATAATGGTCGATTTACTTAAACAACGGCGCCCTCCTGCTGAAATAATGTTTATGATTTGATATCTCAGTGACCGAGATTCCATTCGAATAGCTATACCTTTATCCAATTTGCAGGTTCTATACTCCCATATCATTTTAAATACCCCTTTTGTTTATATTCAAGTATTTGACTTTCCGTCCTGTTTCGTATTATCATTATTGTATGAAAAGAAAACAATTACTCATTATAACTACTGTTATCATGTTATTATTGTATAGTTCAGGAATTCCGGTATATCCCGAAGAAACACTCGCAAAAATCGATCAACAATCCGATCAACAATCCGATCAAGCCCTTCAAGCTGCTGAATCCACAGAAACCACAGATACTTCTCAAACAGATCCCGATGAAAAGGCACATCATACTCCTTTATTTAAGAGTATTCTCCAGGATGAAGGCCACATTCTTACTTCCCCCTTTCGTATCAAAGGAAAAGATTTTTTAATCTGGGGAAGTGTTGCACTTGTTACAGGTGTTTTAATAGCCAATGATGAATCCATTTACCGGAGTTTTAAAAAATATCAGGCAAAACATTCATGG
>JAKAGC010000568.1 GCA_021817755.1 Acidobacteriota bacterium
CCAGACAATTTTTATTTTATCGTTTTCACCCACTGTATAAAGATCATCTCCATCAGGTGACACTATCGTAATACCCGTAGTAAGATTGTCGCCAATTTTAAATATAAATAAAGGACTGCTTATTCCGTTTGTCATGTACAACCATTCATGATATGGCAGGATTATATTTGATGAAAAAGATGCATTATAAAATCCTGAGAGGATAGGCGTATTACTTGTAATATCGAACATATATATTTTACTCGTCCCCGTATAGGTATCCCCGTTTGAAAAATACATATAATTTCCATACTTTGCTCTAAAATAGATAGGTGTCAAATGTTCATATCTGCTTTTAATAACCGGATTTGCCGGATCTGAGATATCCACTCCGTAAATACCTTTTTCCGAATAGCAAAGGTATGCATATCGCCCTGATATTTCAATATGGCTTGTTCCCTTTCCTGCCCCCGTTTTTATTGATGAAAGCAATACAGGTTTTCTTTTATCTTGAATCGATATAATTTTAAAATTAAATTGATCCGTCACATAGACTGTATCATTCATCAAAACCAAATCAGTTATCGTTTCCTCATTGGAAATAATACCCGTTTCGTATGGTTCCCATTTCATGTGCGTATCGATCATTCCAATAGACTTTTCCGTAAAATATACCAGATAATCTTCTTCGATAAACATTTTATACACATTACTACTTAATTTTAATGAACCCCTTAAAATTGGGTTCGATTTATTTGAGACATCGATAATTTCAAGATAATCTCCATCATTGGAGGTCCCCAATGCATAGAGGTAATTATCTTTTACTGAAATCTTATATATACCCAATTCAAAACCCGTTTTATAATTCGATGCAAGAACCGGGTAGGTTTTCGTTGACATATCGATGATTTTTATAGATTGATTTATTCGTTCATATGCATAATCTCCCGACACCAAAAATTCTTTTCCATACATCGATGACACCCCTTCATCTTTATACTTCCCTGCAAGAACCGGGTGTAACGGGTCTGTTACATCCACTATCGAAAGACCCCATCCATTCCAGGTATAAGCATATTTTCCCGATACACTTATCAATTGAGGAAGATACCCCGCTGAATTATCAAGAGTTCCAATCAAACGTGGCGTTGATGGAGAAGATATATCGATTATATCCAATTTACCGCTTTCTTCTTTTATAAATACGTAACTCCCATAAACTCCAATTACATTTATTTTTCGTCCACAACCCCATACTCCCATCGGTTTAGGAGCAGCTTCATTACTTATATCATATATTTCGATGATTTTTTGAAATGGCACCATCATATAATTCCCTGAAATAAACATCCCTTTTATACTAGAATAGGCGTCTATCTTGGAAATCAAAATATGCGGATTCTCAGGATTCCCTACATCCAGAACCCACAAACCGCTAACCGAAGTAGTTATAAATAGTTTATTTTTTCCATAATGAAAATCAGTAATCACATCCTCTGAATCAGATACAAGTCCCTGCTCTCCACATGGATAATAGTTACGCAGAACAGGCACTCCAGGATTCGATATATCGATCATATATAGATAATAATAACTTTTTTTCTCTTCTTCTTTCCAATATGTAACTTTTAAACACGCATAATTCCCCCAAACCGATACACCATCTGCTGAATAAACAGGATTTAAAGTTGCCGGGTATTGTGTTGCCGGAGATTCTTTTTCTACTACATAAGTCCCCATTTTTATCGGATTTGTCGGAACTGAGACATCCACTACTACCAGCCCACTTCCACCACAGGCAAGATACGCATATTTCCCTGTTACTTCAAGGTTACGGATGGTCCGTATCCGAAATTCCCCTTTCAAAACCGGTTGTGTAGGATTTGAAATATCAACAATTTTCATCCCCCAATTCAGTACTGTTACATAGGCGTAATGACCTAAAATTGCTACCCTGTCGATCTCACCCTCAATATAAAATGATTTTTCTTTTTTTGGGTAAGTCATGTCATGCAAATCAATGATATCCAATCCCGATTCCGTAGCACAGTAGGCATATTTATCTTTTACAACTAAATTTCTATAATCTCCTGTTCCCCATGATCCAGTCAGTGTAATTTTGAAGTTCTCCACCTGGGAATGTCCGTTTATACTAAAAATGAAAAGGATTAGAATGATACTAAAACAGTTAATAATAGTACGTTTCGTACCCATTATGTATCTCCTTTTTCGAAGTCACACTTCGAAATCCCCATAATAGTAGCTATTTCTTCCTTCTTTTCTGTATAATTCGTATCATAAAAGTAATAAAAAAAAGTCCTACACTGAAATAAGGGAATAAATACCCCCATTCAGTAAATACCGTTCTCCCTGTCAAAAATTTAAAACCCCCAATAAAACTATCTTCTGTCAGATATGATGTAGAAAATAGGATTTCCCCTGTCGGTGAAATTACACCTGATATTCCATTCGTGGTAGATCGCAGTATGTACCGCCGGTTTTCTATACTTCGAAACTGAGCCATTGAAAGGTGTTGGTAAGGAGCAGAAGTATTCCCGAACCATGAATCATTTGAAATGGTTACGATTAATTCTCCACCCTTCGGCCCACCACCTTCCGCGATAAAATTCCTTACCAACTCCGGGAATATAATTTCATAACATATCGGTGTTGAAACACCATGTCCATCTATTTCTATATTTTTGACCCCTTTTCCCGGAGTAAAATCTGCGATTTCATCCGTTATTCGTTTTACAAAAAATAATAGGTCTCTGAATAGAATATATTCGCCAAATGGAGTTAAATGTACTTTATCGTATTTTTGGAATTCATTTTCTTTTTTTCCAAACAACATCACCGAATTGAATATTGCTTGTTCTCCTATTAAATCCGTGAATCCCCCGAGAAGAGGAGCATTCGATTGAGTGAATTCCATTATTCTATTATAATATTGTTCCGTTTGAAGAGGGTAAATCGAAACCGTATGCTCAGGCCAGACTATAAATTCCGCCCCCAATCGCGCCAATTCTGTTGATTTATCGAATAAACGGTTCAATATTGCCGTTTTCTCTCCATAAGAAATAGGATCATTTGAAGTATTCGGCTGAATAATGCCTGCTTTGTGTTCCACTCCTTTTCCAACTGTTTCTTCTGTACTCCTATATAGATAAAATCCAACTGAATAAATACAGAAGAAACTCAGCATGATCGCAGTCAGAATTCGCTTGTTTTTCCAATCCTCATACCATCTAAAGAACAGAACGTTAAAGTAAATCACAAAGAATGAAATCAGGTGAATTCCTCCCAATTCTCCCATTTGAATAAAAAAGAGGTTTGCATGTTGGGAGTAACCCGCTGAACACCAGGGAAATCCACCAAAAATGTTTTCCACTACGATATCCTTTGCAATCCAGATCAGTGGTATCAGAAGCAGAGGAAAAAGTGATTCTCCTTCCACATCCAGTATTTTCTTAATCACTATTCCCATCAAACCCGAGAACAATGACAGGAAAATGGATAATGCCACAACTCCAACATAACCCAGGAATGGCTCCGCTCCTCCATACCGGATCATAACATTCGGTATCCAATACAGGATGAATAAATAGGAGATAAAGGAAAAGAAAAAGAATGTAAGAAATGGAAAACCCCAGCCTTTTTTCTCTCTTTTTTTCAACAGATCAAGCATCGGAACCAGGAAGAAAAATGCTGTAAAAAAGAG
>JAKAGC010000569.1 GCA_021817755.1 Acidobacteriota bacterium
TAGCAATGGAAATAAAAAAAGTAAGTAATAGCGCGATAAATAACCGGATACTTAAATCAAGGGTATTGGGATTACGAGCAGGTTCGAGATGAGGATAAAAAACGAAAAATGCAATAAACCCGGGGATAATTGCAAAAGTTCTGGGCCACCTTTCCAGCCGCAACGACTCCATATATAAATTAATTTCGGGTTTATTAATCAATTTGCCCTTCACTATTCGTTTGTATTTACTTCTTCCTGGCGTAGATTTCCCATGAATCCCTCAGGGGTAATCTTAAGTGTACCTTTTTTAAAATTTTTTGTAAAGAGGGTTTCTGTTTTAGTGAAGGGAAAAGACGGGATAATATATAATAAAGAGAGAAATGCCACGAATAGCGTTTTATTTTGCATATTTGAATATGATATTTTTGAAGAATATAGTGGAGCGAAGGAAGGGTAAAAAAATTCAAATGTCCGGGTCTCATATGCCACCATTTGCCTCTCATCACACGTGAAAAGAAACTGCCGATATGAGGGGTGACAATAACCAATAATCCGTTTTCTTCAAGCAATAAATCGACTTGTGAGAAGAATTCGAGGGGCTCGGCAACATGTTCGATAACATCGAGTAGTGTTATGATGGGAAAACGTTCTCCTTTATTGGAATCGATAAAACTATGGGAAGTACCCTTAAATAGAGAAATATTATAATGATTGTATGCTTTCTCGACAAAGTAATGAGAAGGTTCAATGCCCTGGATTTGAAACGCTTCCTGTTGTGCGAGGTTAAGAAAAATACCACCTGCTGCACCGATATCCAATATAGATTTGCTCTTTGTTAATGTTTTAATCCGGTGGAGTATCGTTTGAAAACTTTTTGCACGCTGTTGATCTTCTTCCATGTATTCTTCGTCGGTTACAGCGGTATATATCAATACTGCATATTCATTGGAAATAGAAGGATTTGAAAATATAAATGAACAATCACGGCAGGAAAAATATGTCCAGTGTAAACCATATTTATTAGAGGTCACACTGAAATCTTGAGCTTCCAAAATATAGGGATCAAGAGTTCCTTTTTTATATAGAGATATATTAGTAGAATTGCACAGCGGACATTTTGTGCGAATGTTCATTTTCATCGTAATAACGTTTGTTTTAAATTATCTATAAATTGGATATGAAAGTCAACAATGAGGAAAATTTAGGAAATTCCCTCGATATTCTTGACAATAAAGGGATTTTCATCTATGATTTATATTTACAAATAATACGAGAAATAGTGAAACAGGAGGAAGCCTATGAAAACTATTGCCAGTGAAAACTTAAGGAACTTAGCATTGATCGGACACGGACAAACTGGAAAAACAAGCCTGATTTCCGCCATTCTCTTTAATACCGGGATGGTTAACCGATTGGGGCGTGTAGACCAGGGAAATACAGTGACAGACTATGATGAAGAAGAGATCGAAAAGAAGATCACCCTGCAAGCTTCAGTTGCTTATGCCATGGTAGACAAACACAAAATTAATTTAATAGATACGCCGGGTTTTGCCAATTTTGCCTGGGAGGCGAGAGTGGCATTGCTGGCTGCCGAAACCGCCGTTATGCTCGTAAGCGCTACGGAAGGTGTGGAAGTACAGACAGAAAAACTCTTCGAATCAATTACTGATATGAAAAAGCCGGCCATCTTTCTTATTAATAAAATGTGTAAAGAACTGGCAGATTTTGATAAAGCATATGATTCGGTTGTTGAAAGCTTCGGTAAAAATGCAGTACCGGTTCAATATCCGATAGGTAAAGGAAATGAATTTAAAGGATTAGTAGATTTATTGAGTATGAAAGCCTATGAATATACTAAAGATGAAAAAGGAACCTTTAAAGAAATCGAAATTCCTGCGGATTTAAGTGATGAAATCTCCACTCGCCGTGAAGCTTTAATCGAAAAAATCGCTGAAAACGACGAAAAATTAATGGAAAAATACTTCGAAGAAGGCGATCTGACTCCTGAAGAAATTACCACAGGTTTAAAATTGGGTATATTAAATCAATCCATATTTCCTGTTCTCGTATCTGATGCTTATTCTAATATCGGTGTTCGTCATATTACAGAATTCGTAGTAAATTATGCTCACTCTATTCTGGAAACGGGCGAAGTTGCAATGGCTGAAGGAACCCTTAAACCTGATAAAAACGGTCAATTGGCTGCATTTGTCTTTAAGACCATATCGGATCCTTATACTGGTAAAATTTCGATCATAAAAGTAGTTTCCGGCTCTCTTAAACCGGACGGCACCTATATAAATGTCAATAAAGGAACACAGGAACGCGTGGGCGGTTTATTTTATCTTCAAGGTAAAACCCAGGAAGCTTCGGAAGAAGCACTGCCTGGCGAAATCGTTGCTGTGGCAAAATTAAAAGATACGCAGACGGGTGATACTCTGACTGTTAAAGGTCAGACCATGAAATTCCCTGAAATCAAGTTCCCTATCCCTGCGATTTCATTTGCTATCGAACCGAAATCAAGAGAAGATGAAAACCGTATTTCAAACGCATTACAGAAAATACAGGAAGAAGATCCAACCCTCAAATCTCAACGTGATGTCCAGACAAAAGAATTGATTCTTTCAGGAAATGGTCAGCTTCACGTAGAATTGGTTGTGAGCAAATTGAAAAAGAAATACGGAGTTGATGTGGAAATGAAACCTCCGAAAGTTCCTTTCAAAGAAACAATCCGTGGCAGTGCCGATGTTGAAATGAAATATAAGAAACAGACGGGTGGCCGTGGTCAATATGCTCATATCTTAATCAAAATGGAACCCCTTCCGCGTGGAGGCGATTTTATCTTTGAAGAAACTCTGTTTGGAGCTTCTATCCCGAGAAACTTCGTTCCTGCTGTTGAAAAAGGTATTCGTGAATCAAAAGAAAACGGTATTCTCGCCGGTTACCCGGTAGTGGATTTCAAAGTCAATCTTTACGACGGAAGTTATCACGATGTCGATTCATCGGATATGGCCTTTAAAATCTGCGCATCCAAGGCCTTTAAAAAAGCCTTCAAAGAAGCAAAGCCGACTCTCCTTGAACCGATTATGAAAGTGGAAGTTGTTACACCTGAAGAATGCATGGGTGATATTAACGGAACATTAAGCGGTAGAAGAGGTAAAATTCAGGGTATGGAATCGAAGGGAAGAAATCATGTTATCAAAGCACTGGTTCCTCTTGTGGAAATGCTTGATTTTAACACGACTTTAACTTCGATTACCGGTGGCAGAGGTTCTTATAATATGGAATTCTCACACTTTGAAGAAGTACCTCAACAATTTCAAAAGAAAATAGTTGAAGAATCGGTAAAAGCAGGTCGTGTAAGAGAAGAAGAAGACGACGACAAATAAATTGGTTTTATGACCACAGCGCGTTCCCACCGGTTTCTTCTACATATGGAAAAACTGGTGGGGACCGCCGAAGCATCTCTCTTGACAGAAGCTATCGGCACAATCCCTCCGAAATCAGTTCGATTCAATTCCAATATAGTAGGATGGGATTCCTCTATTTTAAAAACCACAGGTTCGGTTGTTCGGTGGTGTTCTCCTTTGGGGAGATATTGGGGAAAAGATATCCTTCCATCACGTACATTGGAATATGGAGCAGGATATTATTATATTCAAGAAGCAAGTGCAATGCTTCCGATTGCTTTGGCAATGCGGGTGATTGATTTTAAAG
>JAKAGC010000570.1 GCA_021817755.1 Acidobacteriota bacterium
TTAAGTGCCGGGATGTTATATTTGAGTGCCCGGAAACGACTTTTAAGTGCCGAGATGTTATATTTGAGTGCCCGGAAACGACTTTTAAGTGCCGAGATGTTATATTTGAGTGCCCGGAAACGACTTTTAAGTGCCGGGATGTTATATTTGAGTGCCCGGAAGCGACTTTTTAATGCCAAGATGTTATTTCTTCACTATTGAGTTGAACGAAAATTGCTATGGGTGAATCAAATTTACTATTGAATTTTTTATTTGTGAACCAAGATTAACATCGATTTTGAATAAAATGTGCTCACAGCTGAAAATAATTTGTATTATTATAAAGGGGTAACGTTTGAGATATAATAACTTAAATGATTACTAATCTAATATCTGAAAGCATATAGTGGTAATTTCAATGGGTTTTAAAAAGCATAACCCTGAAAAACTTTTTAAAAAAATCAAATAAAATAGGAGAAAAAAATGACAATCACAAGTTCTAAAGTAGGTTTATCGGCTCCATGGTATTCCATTCAGCGAATGGTTTCATATTCTGTGGGGCAATCAGCCCAGGTTTTAGTATCGGAATTAAATGAATCCAATTATCAAATTACAGTCACAGCAATGAAAGAATCAACTGCTGTGGGATTGGCGACGACATTAAAACCGAAACAGGTTTTGGGTAATGTAACGGTCTCTATTGTGGTTAAAGACCTTGCAGGGGTTACCTATTCACCTTCAACGAAAACAATGAACGTTGCTGAACAAATTGAAGCATTAAAAATGGCTTTGGTAAACAATCCTGTTGTATATGGTATCGAGGATTTCAATGGGAAAGCGGCTATTTGTTGTACACCTACGGTTATCCAGTATTGGAACGACAATATGGCTAATCCTCAGAGTTTTACCTCGATGATGGCTGCGGATGCATTTAAAACTCTTTTCCTGGATGATTTCGCGGTCTATACATTAGGAAAAACGATCGGAAATTTCTAAAGAGTAAAATTTAATACGCTTTATGTACCTTGTTTATGGTACTGCCTCTTTAATTGAAGCCGGTGCATGTTTTTTTTATGCAATGGGATAGTTGTTTAGAATTGAAGAATTAAATTTTCTAATACTGCTCTTGCAAAAAAACTGCACCGGCGTTTTTTTTATTAACGAGGGGGTATTGTTCCAATAATTCTGCGGGTTCCGATTAGAGCCTGCAATCCTTCGCTATTAACTGCGATTACTTTAATTTTCAATTGTGGTGATCCCGAAGAAAAATAGTGATAGGGATTAAACTCAAATTTCCAGGCGGCTTTATGTATCTGGGGATATAGTACGAATATTTTTTCGATATCGGGTCGCCATCCTTCTAAGAATTCAGCTTGGCCAATTACTCTCTCATTTCCTGGGATAGTTACATCCTGGATTAATACCCATTTAATCTTCCGGTCATCCAATGCCCATCCACCTAGTACGACATTTCCTGAAGTATTTATATTCTCCTCTTTGGGAATATTGATTCCTCCGAATGGGGGTTCGTGGGATTCTCTCATAATGACTCGTCCTTCATAAAAATAAACCAGTGGCATACTCCCTTTTTCCTGAATAATGCTTACTTCTATTTCTTTTACATTTTTTTTGAGGGGTTTGTCTATTTTGAAGGAATAATATTGAATATGGGGTAATAAGGGTAATTTTTGGCTTACATAATCCTGGGCTTTTATATGGATTGAAGCATCTATATTTGAATTTTGTTGAGTTTCAATTTTAAAAAGTACGATGTCTTCATTTTTGAGGGGTGCGGGAAGTATGATCTTGCCTTCGCGTGTAAGCAACTGTCTCTTGCCTTCTTTGGGCAAAGCCCAGTTATTCCCGGGTAAATCGACAAGGGAAGAGTTGTTATACATAACAAAGAATCCTTTTTTTATTTGGAATTTCTGTCGCTCTTCCTGGGGGGATGCACGGAATATGAACATAGGAAGAATATATACGAGGCACATAATGGCTATAAACAATTTGTAATTAAGTGAAACAGAGGACTGGGTTTCTTTTTTCTTCATTAAAATATAAAGTATAAGAAATGTAATTGCAAAAATGAACAGGGTTTTAAAATCAAAGAGCAGAAATGCATAAAAACGGGTAATGGAATATTTTACTGCATAGAGTGCATCTTGATTAATCATGTAGTAATAGAAAAAAGTGAGACCGGATGCAAATAGTATAGAAATGAGGAAATTTAGAATCAATTTGAGGGTTTTTTTCTTTGATGCGATATCCGATAAATTGGCAACTCCAAAAACGAATAGGGGTATGAAATCTATAAAACGCCGATGCCCAAACCCTGCTCCGGCGGAATGATTAAACCAGAAATCGAAAAATGCTGTGTCAAGGAACCAGAAGATGGTTGTGACTACTAATAATGAAGAGAGTATAAAATTAAAAGGGGATTTTTTATATCTTAAAAACAGGGCACCGATAAATCCGAGAAGAAACAAAGGATGAACGCGGAATAGTCCGTTATCGGAATTAAAAAGGGCAGAGTAAAGATAAGCGAGATTTTCGAATCGAAAGACACTGAAATCTTTATTTTCGAGGAAACCGAAGGGTTTTATGGCCTGGACTGCTGCATGGCTGGGGGTGATGAACATATTACCGTGACTGGAATAATTAACAAGTAACTGGGGGATTATTCCAATTAAAAAGAAAATGATAATGATGAGAGCTGCGGAAATATTTTTTTGGATGAATTGGCTTTTATCTTCTTTTATCCGGTGATAAAGGATATAAAAACACAAAATCAGGAAATATATAAAATCAAGATTTCGGGTGGAAAACAGAATTCCACCTGTTAATCCGAAAAAAAGAGCAGATAGGAGATCATTCCTTTCCATAAAACGTAGGAAAAACCAGGAAAGCAGTAGTATTAAGGATAACGCGAAGACATGTGCCCATCCTGCAAAGGCGACCGTGTAAAAAAGCCAGTTGGTTCCGCCGATGAAAATAATGGGTAAGACGATTGCAGCAGAATAAGAATAAAACCGCTTTAACATTAAAAATAAAAGGAGCATGGCTAATGCTGAAAATAAAACCCCGGTATAACCTGCAAAAAACTGGTAATAGTGGCTGAAGGGGTCGGTGTGTGGGTTTCCTCTTAACATATTGATTACTCGTGCGGTTACGAGTAGGGGAACCATTAAAACACCTGTTCCGGGGTTAAAAAGAGTGAAGGCCTTACCTGTTTCGGCGTCTACATAATAATTCCGGTTGGCAACGGTTTGCTCTATGCCTTCTTGTAATTTGTAATCATATTGATTGCGCAGGTCGAGGTCTTTATCCCATACTATTGAGACAGCGGTTGAATAATAATAAATGCCATCGCCCTGGAGTCCCTGGAACCCTTTAATATAGAATGCGGATAGTATGAGTAGTGAAACGATAAAATAAAGGGTGTAATCTTTCTTACAAATGGATTGTATTTTTTGGATAAACTGAGTCATCATTTTTCTCTCTATACAATTTATTAACGGCGGGTAATAATAACGCCAATAAGTACTATAGAACCCCCGATTATAAATGGCCACCCGATCTTCTCCCCGAGAAGGAAAAAAGTTGCGGCTGTAGCGATGACGGGCTGGAAATTCTGATAAACGGCTATTCGTGTAGTTTCTATATATTTGAGGAGCCAGTACCAGAGGACATATGCGCCGATAGAAACACCTAAGGCGACA
>JAKAGC010000571.1 GCA_021817755.1 Acidobacteriota bacterium
CATTCAAAATGTTGGACATCCTGATAAATATTGAGATATTAGAAGAGAGATAATAACCGCCTGTAAAATTTAAAAGGTTATAGGTCTTATTTTCCACTTCTGCCGGACCGGGATCTTTCTTTTTAAAGGAATGAAATAAAGATACTTCTGCCAGGAACCTGTTAATATTTGTTTTAATTCCTCCTGCAATGCGAGAGGAGGGAACATCATTAAGTGCCGCATCATCCGTTTTACTTCTGCCATGATAATAAAAATAATTGCCCCATAAAGTAAGCATGGTAACCGGAGAATATTCTACTTCTCCTTCCCAGCCATATATTCGACCTTGAACGATATTATCATACGTATAGGTGTTCAAATTTGTAATAAAATACCGTTCGATCATATCATTAACACGATAAGAAAAGAGGTAAACGCCGGCAGAAAAACGAGATGTGACCAGTTTTATACCAGTATCGAGATTTAAACTGTTTTCCGGTTCCAGGTCAGGGTTTCCGATGACCGAGCTTCTTCCTGTAATTCCCGAATAGAAAGTCTCCGAAAGTGAGGGAAAACGGAATGCTCGCCCGATACTTGCAAAAAGTGAAATAGACGAAGAGAGTTTTTTAGTTACCCCTAAGAAAAATGAAGGAGCATTACTGTCTCTTTTAAGAGTCTCTCCCTCCACCAGGGCTTTGCTCGAAAAGAAATTATATCTCACACCTCCATCGATTATTACTTTTGGAATTCCTGTATATTCCATTGAAAGAAACATTCCGTAATCATTTAATGTACCATTATCCATCGGAAGTGTTGTAGTGGTTTTAGTAACCGATTGATCCAGGTTTAGCATTCGAATATTTCGCCGGGCAAACCATTCCATACCTATCTGGTAAGATAAATTCGGATTCAGGTTCTTCTTCAAAACCGATTTGATTCCGAAATTTAAACCAGTCGTATCCGATTGTTGAAGAGTGTTTTTACCTTTATCGATTTTATCCAATTTGTAAACCGATGGGTTCATGTAAAGGGAAATATCAAATGAACCATTTTTTACAATGTTATTATCCCGATACCCCATACGAATAAAATCATCACTTTCTTTCCTAACATTGGAATATTTATTTGGATTATTGGTACGATCCGGTTTCCCGATGTCTTTTCCATGCCCTCCGATGAAACCCAAATACAACTCACGATTTTTACTTCTATAAGTAACATCGAAAATCCCGGAGAGATAGGTATAACCTGAATGATTAACAGTAAAATCCGGGGCTTTGTAATTTCCTGCATGGATATATTGGAAACCGGAATAAAAATTCCATTTTCCCGTTCTTTTTTGAAGTGTGAAGCCTGTATTGATTCGTTTATTAATCGTATCTGTACCTATATTGAAAGAATTTTTTTCAGATTCCGGGATATTAAAACTGCTTTCTCCCCGAGTGAAAATATTGATTACACCTCCGATTGCGTCGGTTCCATATAAAACTGAAGAAGAAGAACGAATAATTTCTGTTCGATTTGTCAGGTCGGGCGGAACGAATGAAGCTGATGTCCCGGCACGGCGATCGCTAGTGACACGCATTCCATCTACCAATATTAATACACGACGACGAGCCAGACCTCGTATACTAGGGGTAACTGCAAAACCGCCGCTTCCGATAAAATGCACACCCAGGGTATCGGATATACCCTCAATGATATTTTCCGGCATCTTTACTTGCATATCGATTGAAGGTATTGAGCTCTCTGCTGTTGGTACCAATAATTCTTTTTTATCCTGATTCAATGGGGTTACAGTAATCCGTTGCAGCAGGTTCTCTGCTGGAATAAAAAATAATGTGAATACCCCGGGAAGCGAATCGATCTTTATCCGTTTTTCGATTGCATGAAATCCACTTCTTTGGAATACCAATGTAACCGTTTTAGAATTTTCCGGGAGACTCAATGTAAATTGTCCCTGTTGATTTGTAACAGCCGTATTTCCTGTACCCATGACCGTTACTTTAACCATTGGAACAAATTTTTTTTCTGTATTTCTTATTGAAGCAGTGAATTCTTTTCCAGAAACTATTCCTGAAAATAGAAGAAATACGATTAAGAAAAATAAATGATACTTCAGTGTCAATAATTTTAATGTGATTTTCATTAATCCTCCAACTACAAAATGAAATTGAGTTTTATATCGATCATATTTGTTGAAATAATTATTTTTTTTCTTAAGCTTTGAATTTATTTTTCAATCAATACCGGGTTAGTTAAATGCCCGATCTTTTCTATAATGATTGAAACAGTATCCCCATCCTGCAAATAGGTAGGGGGAATGCGTGTAAAGCCGATCCCGTGAGGTGTACCCGTTAGAATAATAGTTCCTGCAAATAACGTAATGGATTGACTTAAATTACTTACTATAGTTGGTATATCGAAAATCATATCTGATGTGTTGGAATCCTGGAATAATCTTCCGTTTATATTCGATTGGATCGTAAGGTGGTGTGGATCCGGGATTTCGTCTTTAGTAACCACCCATGGTCCAACAGGACAAAAAGAATCGAAACTTTTTCCTCTAGTCCATTGGGTTTTTTGTTTTTTGATCTGCCAGTCACGGGCACTGACATCATTGGCACAGGTATATCCCAGAACATGATCCATTGCTTCGGAAGCAGTTATATTTTTGGCGGTTTTTCCAATAACGATTGCTAATTCTGCCTCAAAATCAACCTGATGTGGCCCTATTTTCGGTAATATGATCGGATCGCCCGGGCCAATAAGAGTACCTGTTGCTTTAATAAACATAACAGGAATCTCAGGTAGTTCAATACCGGTTTCAGCCGCATGTTTTTTATAATTCATTCCGATCCCCAGAATATTGGGCGGAGAAACAGGAGGAAGAAGCTTTTTTATTCTGATTGTACGTTGAGAAACAGAGAATTTATCGAGAATATTTCCCTGGATAAGATGAGCTTTATTATCATCCGGGGTATCAATCACCCCCCATTCGATATTATAATTTTCATCGATAAAACGAATCAGTTTCATCTCTTAGACACCTTTGACATAATGGACGTGATATATTAGAACGAAGTTGTATTATAACATACTATCGAAAAGAAATGAAAGGCAAAAATTTTTATTACCTCTTAAATAAGACTTAAAGGGAGTATATGAAAGGGAGAATATCGGGAATTGTGATTTTTTTTAGACTTTGATTCTTGAAATAATACATAAAAAAGAGTATAATCAATCTTTAAAAATTGAAACTATTATCAAAGCCATTGACAAATGAGAGATAGTTGTGGTATACTCATTTTTTAATGCGCTGGCGTAGCTCAGTTGGTAGAGCAGCTGATTTGTAATCAGCCGGTCGGGGGTTCGAGTCCCTTCGCCAGCTATTAGTTAAATGAAAGCGCGAATTCGTATGTATGGGCAGGTTCCAGAGCGGCCAAACGGGACGGGCTGTAAACCCGTTGACTTATGTCTTCGGTGGTTCGAATCCGCCCCTGCCCATGTATGCGGGAGTAACTCAGTGGCTAGAGTGGTAGCCTTCCAAGCTACTTGTCGCGGGTTCGAATCCCGTCTCCCGCTTTTAAGCCCTCGTAGCTCAGCAGGTAGAGCGCATCCTTGGTAAGGATGAGGTCATCAGTTCAAGCCTGATCGAGGGCTCATTTATGCTTATTATTGGGTGACTAGCTTTTTTTAATATAGGAGGTAAGGTATGA
>JAKAGC010000017.1 GCA_021817755.1 Acidobacteriota bacterium
AAAAATTCAATCAAGGGAATATATTTTTTGATGAATCTCTTTCCTGGTACTCGGAGGAAATCGATTCCACAATTGAACTTCTATCTCAAGCTCCGACATTATTAGAAGTCAATACAGCTCCTTTATACAGGGGGTTAGGTCTTGAACCGTTTCCATCTTTATGGATTTTAAAACGATGTAAAGAAAAAGGTATTCGGATTATTCTTAATTCCGATGCACATTCCCCTGAATTTCTGGACGGAGGGTATTCCGAAGTAATTGATATGCTCGAAAAAGTTGGATATGAAAACGGATGCGTACTTTCTTCTCCTTCCGGAAATTAATAAAACATCCTTGTAAAATGTCGTTATTCTGTTATAATAATATTATGAGATATCGTTTATTTTTTCCGGGCTTGTTTATAGTATTATCGTCATTTATATTTATTTTTTTTTCAGGTTGCTCTAACAAAATTCAAACTACCCCTGCCCACATGCCCGACAACCGTGCGTCTGATCAGTTTGCGGTGAGCGCAGAAAAAATGTCTGATGAAGGTCAGTTCAAAACCTCAAATTTTTTTTACCAAAGAGCTATCGAAGGATATGAGAAAACTGATTCCTGGGAGAAAGCTATTCGCTGTTATATCAAATTGGGAGAAAATGCCCAAAAAATGGATGATGTTGCCTCTGCTATGGGAAATTTGAATAAAGCTCTTGATCTCACAAAAAAGCAATTCGGTACACAGAACCTGGAATTGGCCAAAAGCTATGGACGGCTTGCCTTTAAATGTCTTAAAGATAAGGATTTCACAAAAGCAGAAGAACTCTATCGAAAAGCTCTTGCTATCCAGTTAGAAATACTTGGAAAAGACAGTCCTGAAGTGGCCAAAACATATAACAACATAGCGCTAATTCAATTGAATGAAGCGAAAATTAATGAAGCTAATACGAATATCCTTAAAGCCTACATGATTAAAGTCAAAAACAGAAAAGATGTTCCAAAAGAGATTGATAAAAAATTTCGATCTATTGATCTCGACATCAGGAATTTTAAAAAAGGCGAATTCGATCAAGCACGTAATCAATTTAATAAATCCCTTGAAGAATACAATAAACAGTATGGACAAAATAAACCTCTTTTTATCTCAATATATGAACAAATCGGAATACTTTATGCTCTTGAAGGTAATTATGATAAGGCTTTCGATTATATTCGGAAAGCCTTTGATACCCGTATTGAAATCTATGGAGATGGAAGTGTTGAATCTGGGACGGGTTATTTAAATATTGGTATTTGTTTGAGATTAAAGGGTGAATTCGAAGCCGCTTCCAAGTACCTGGATAATGCTCTAAAAATAAAAATTGAACACCGGGGCGAATTTCATCCTGATATCGCCGATATTTATTGTCAAATTGGTAAGTTATTGTTTCAGCAGGATATGTGGGACCAGGCACTGGAAAATTTTCAAAAAGCGCTGATTTGTTGTGCTCCTCCTTTCAAATCTATGGATACCGCTTTAAATCCTGAACTTCGTGATGAGTACCCGCATGAAAAGCTACTTGAAATTCTTTCTGCAAAAGCCGATACGCTGCGTATGTATTATTTCTTTAAACCTGAAAATGAGAGATTTTTAAAAAATGCATTTGCTACCTACCGGGTTGCCTCTTATTTAATTGAAAACATGCGGAAAAGTTATAAAGCGGATTATTTTAAATTGTACTTTGGAGAAAAAAATCATTCTATATATCAATATGCGATTCAAACTGCTTTAATGCTTTACGACCTTACCGAGATTCCTTCATATAAAGAGGATGCTTTCTATCTCTCTGAGAAAAGTAAGGCAGGTGTACTGGCTGAAGCGTTATATGAAGCTCATGCAAGAAAATTTGCAGGCATCACAAAAGATCTCCTCGAAGATGAGCGAAAAATCAGAGAAGATTTGACTTTTTTTGATACATGTCTTGAAATAGAGAAAGAAGTAGAGAAACCTGATCCGACTAAAATTAAAACTCTTGAAAGCAGTTACTATTCATCCATACTGAAATACCGTGAATTGATTAAACGCATTGAAACCGAGTACCCCCAATATTATAACCTTAAATACCATACACCTGATTTATTGATTTCTGATATTCAAAAAAATATCAATTCTGATACTGCACTTCTTGAGTATTTCATCGGAGATCATATTCTGCATATTTTCGTAATCACAAACGAAGGGTTCAATGTTTTTTCCGTAACTGTAGAAGATGATTTTGATGAACTCATATCAAATTTTAATCAATCCATAAAGAAAATTGAAGAAACCCCTTTTATAAATTTGAGTTCTCAATTATATCAGCTCCTGATCAAACCAGTTTATTCTTCTATCAAGGATAAATCACGTCTTATAATAATCCCGGACGGGCTTCTTTATACAATCCCATTTGAAGCTTTATCGGATGTTCAAACCAGTCAACCGACTCTATCTACAATGGAATATATTGTTAGACAATTTGCCATAAATTATCATTATTCAGTTAATTTATGGATGTATGGCTCGGGAGAATCCCAGCTCAGTTCCAAAATGTCGTTTATTGGTTTTGCTCCTATTTTCGGAAATGAAGATAAACCGGGATACATACTTTCTACCCCCGAAGACAAACCGGGGGTTACCCAACGTTCAATGCCTGTTTCTTTAATTCGAGATGAACCCGGATTTTCTTTATCGGAACTTCCTGCATCAGAGGAAGAACTTCGCTCTATAATTGAATTATTTAAACTCCAGGGAAAACCTGCGACTGGTTTTTTTTACCGGATGGCTACAAAGGAAAATTTTAAAATTATTGAAAAAGAAAATTACAATTTCATCCACATTGCTACTCATAGCATTAAGAAAGAAGAATATCCACCTTTATCCGGTCTTTTATTTTCATCCGGCGAACAGAAACACGGACAAGATGGGAGTGATATCCTTTTTGCAGGGGAAATATACAATATGAACCTTAATTCCGATCTTGTAGTGCTCAGCAGTTGTGAAAGTGGTATAGGGAAACTCATCAAGGGAGAAGGAATGATGGCATTAAATCGCGGTTTTTTTTATGCCGGTATTCGAAACATTGTTTTTTCTCTTTGGAAAGTTGAAGACCGCTCCACCAGCCGTCTAATGATTGCATTTTATAAGAATATCCTCAGCGGTTTTACTTTTCCCAAGGCTCTTCGAAACGCCAAACTTGAACTTCTCCGCGATCCCTTTACTGCGTTTCCCAAATATTGGAGTGGATTTATCCTGGTTGGACGATAAAAAATTTTCCTACAAAAACCGCCTCATTTTTGCTAACCAATTTCCAATAGTAAAGTCCCTTAGGGAGTTCATTGTTGAAATCAAAATAAAATCCTTTGACTGAGAAAGAATAGAGAATTTTATTTTTATTATTTACAATTTCGAGAGTGATAGGGGATGTCAATTCCTTCTTCCATGAAAAACGGATGGGGCATTTTACTGTTTCATTATTTAACGGGGAAAGCGCTTCGGGAGCACTTCCTCTTAACTGACTCCCAATCATATTTTCAAGGTTTGGGTTCACTTTGAAAGAAGCTTGCTTCTCTTCAAGCGATGCTAAATCCTCATGAGACATTTCTTTTTGAATTGAAGCAGGATCGTTTTCATTATTCGTTTCATTACTTCCATTTATAGACAGATTGGAATTATTCGAAATTCCTTGTTGTTTGGTTTCGTAATTTTGCGAATCGGATAATGTACTATTAAATACTTTAGGGTGAGTTGTGATGAAAAAATATGCACTTAGCATCAATGCGAATACCGCAAAGATTGCCGCTATTCTCACAGGGTAGAAGAAAATACTCTTTCTTCGGTTTTTTTCTGTGTTAATTACAATATCTTTTTCCAGGTCCGGGTTCCTAAGAATCATAACCACATCGATAATTTTATCTTTGCACTCTGTACAGTGTTCAACATGGGTTAGAATTTGTTCCGATACCGTGGAAATCTGTCCGTGGATGATAGCATCTGCTGTTAAAGCTGCTGCATCATCGCTTATATGTCCGTCTCCCGGGAAATTATCGTCCCCCTTATTCATATTTACCTCCTTAGTATTGGTCATCAGTTATAACCTCTCTGGTATTGCTTGGCTTTTAAATCTGAGATTTCATTTTCATTATTTTTTTTATCATAGTAGAGGGTTAAAAGATCCAAAAAATTTTTACTTGTATAAACGTCGCCCTGGTGGGTATGATTCATATGGGCTGTAATTTCATCCACTTTTAAAGAAACCCACTTCCTTAACGTATCGCTTTTGTTTTCCATACCTTCATGCCTGTTAAAAACTGTGATTACAGTATCGAAAACATTTTTATCTTTCATATTTTTAAAATCTTTGCTTAACAATTTCATATCATCGGTATTAAATGCTGGGAAACACAAAGAAATATCTTTTTCCTTAACAGGAATGCGACATTTCAATTTTAAGCATAATTCCAATCGTGCACGGCTTCTATGATACAATAACAGAATTGTATCGAGTTTTTGAAATTCACTATCAATGGCAACACGAGTTAGCATGTTTTCATCCTTATTATCATATATATCAAAGGATTCATTCATGGGAAGCACATTACCACCAGTGAGAAGCCGTACATTTCTCTCACGAATAATATCCATATAAATATTACGGACTGTTACCATCAGATAGGATGTAAAAAAAGATTTTTTTACCTCTGTTTCATTGCTATACTCAAAATCAAAACGATCGCGAATCCTGTTGATTTTATCCGATATCAAGCGGGTCATTACTTCCTGGAAGATATCTTCCCAATCTTCTTTTCCTCGGCGTGAGCACGTGTGTTTGTACTTAATAAATTTTTTAATATAAGAACGATATATAAGTACGACTGTATGTGGATAAAATTTTAGGATATATTTAAAACTCAGGACTTCTTTAGCCAGTTTTACGATTTCTGTTTCATCATCTTTTACCGTATCTTTCCATTCAGGATGCTTTATTTTTATTAATTCTATGAAGAAGTCGCTTAATATTATTGTTAAGTCGGGGAAATATTTTCCCGGGTAATCTTCTTCTGTGTATAATTCGTGTCGTATTACATTGGAAACTATCTGCCGTGTCCGATCGATATTTAATCTGCTTATGTTTTTCATTTTATCTAACCTGTTTCGATAAATTCCATTTTATTTATTCTAAGCATTTGGAACAATCCGGTTATATCTATCTACCCATCCCATTTATAACATAAATCCAAGAAATTTGCAACTTAATCCCATTTTGTATTGTCAAGTATTTTGAGTAAATTAATGCAGAAGTGTGCAATTCGGATAGCGAAGTCAAATAATACATTTTTGTATTAATGGATAGCGAAGGACGATAATGGAGAAAAATCCCTTTGTCATTTAATATGATTTAAACGATTCCGATCGTGAGTATTCGATTTTTCATCCTGGTTTTCCCCTTGTTGCTTTGAATTTTTCGGTTGACTTAATCTCTTCGATTATTTACAATGTAAGTCCGGGTATATTTATACAGGCATCACATATTTAGTGAATGCACCGGATGGATTATTGGATAATATTAAAAGGAGACTCAATAGATACTGATGAAACCGAACCTACTATCTTTTACAGGCTGTATATATTGTCATACCCCACTTGAACTCCTTTCTCCTACAATAACTCCTTCACCTGGTTCATCTCAATTGCCAATTGAGAAAGGACTACTTTTCTGCAATGATTGTTCAAGGTTCTATCCTATTTCCAATTCAGTTCCATGTATTCTCCCCGACGAGCTCCGAAATAATGATGAGGACTTCAAATTACTTGATTTTTTTTCTTCGTCTGTAAATCCACTCGTTTTAAATAGGCTTAAGGAAAAAATTGGAAGTAGGGGAGAGGCAACTACTACTGATTCAGGGTTACATTTCAAACAAGCTGAAATGTCTATTCAAACCAGGGTTGATGATCCGGATTTTTTCGGTCCCGGTTTTAATGCTCCTTTTAATCCCGGTGATCCCCAATATACGGCACATTTGGTTAAGCGCTTTGGAAGTTTGCTTCATCTTCTCGATCTAAATCCCGGTGATCCTGTTCTCGATATTGGCTGTGGGTATGCCTGGACTACCGAATGGCTGATGAAAATGGGTTTTGAACCTATCGGTATAGATATTACGAATACTTATATCGACATTGGAATAAAAAGAATGAATGGAAATCTGCCGCATCTTGTTGTCGGAGATGTGGAAAATCTCCCTTTGCTTGATAATACCTTTAAAGCTGTTCTGTGTTATGATGCGTTCCATCACATTCCAAACCGGAAAAAAGCGATGACTCAATTCGCTCGTATTCTGCAACCGAATGGAAAAGTAGTAATGGCGGAACCTGGAAAAGATCATGAAAATGCTCAGGTTTCCATTGATGTGATGAACAAATACGGGATACTAGAAAAAGGTATGAATTTAGATGATGTCACCCAATATTGCCAGGGGCTTCCCTTCTCCAAACCAATTCAACATACTATATGCAAAATCGAAAAGCAGAAATCTTTTTTACCTGTTTTCTCCGCTGCAAAATATGTGGACAGTTTTATTTTTACTATTACTAAAACCAATGAAAATAAACAATTAAAACATGGAATCACCAAAAATGTAATCTCAAATCTGCGTTTCTTAAAACGCATGTATGGTATATTATTTCAAGACAAACCTTAAATCATTACATTTTTTAAACGGAGGAAAAAACCATGAATAAGCAATTAATCATTGTACTTGGTATATGTATATTGGGCTTACTTCCTCTATTCTCCGGAGATAATCCCATGAACACCTCAAAACTAACTAACAATGAAAAAAGCGATAAAGATATACTTCTGGAAACCGACCGACAGATTTCAACAATTGCCCGTGAACAGGGATTTTTAAAGGCCATCATTCCTTTCCTGGATGAGAACGCGATCATTTTTCCAACCAACGGATATCCCCTTTACGGAAAAGACTTTATTGTAAAGAGTAGTGAAAAAGTTGAATTTTTAGGTCGTGAAAGTATCCTCACATGGGCTCCTGTTGCTGCCGAAATATCTACTACATCCGATCTTGGTTATACATATGGAACTTTTGAACATCAAACTACTAACACATCATCCACTCCCAAAACAGAAACCGCATATTACCTTTTTATCTGGAAAAAAAATAACACTCAGAAATGGAAAATAGTAGTCAGTCAGGGTTTACTTTTCATTTCCCAACTTGGTGACAAACCAGCACCAAATTTAATCGATAAATCCAAAATCGATTCTCTTAATAAAGAAATAGTGGAAACAGAACTCGCTTTTTCAAATTATTCTGTAACTCACAATAGACCCCAAGCGTTTTATAATTACATCGCCCCTAATGGAGTCGCAATCGGGGGTAATACGCCTCGTACAAAAGAAACCTATGCGGAACTTATTGAAAAAGCCAAATTAAACCCGGACCCCAATGCCCCTAAGACTACCCTTGAATGGAAGCCCATTTACTCCTTTGTCTCCTCTTCGGGGGAGCTCGCATATGATTATGGACCATGGCGATTCACTCAAACGGATAAGTCCGGAAATTCCCAGGTATTTTATGGTTACTTCATAACTGTCTGGCAAAAGCAAGCAGATAAAACCTGGAAATTTATCCGAGATTGTGGAAATGAATGTCCTAATCCTGTTTATTAGTAGAATCCCAAGGGACTTTTTCGTAAAACCGCTCCCTGGCCCCCTGAAAATTTTTTCTTTGGATGAATATAATGAATACTAAAATTTATTGTTATACATGTGGTACCCGTTTAATCCAACAATATATTGAAGAAGAGAATAAGACTCGAAAATATTGCCCATCCTGTCGAAAACCTATCTATGAAAACCCAATTCCTTCAACAGCGGTTGTTGCTATCAATGATAAAAATGAACTTCTACTTGTATTGAGAAAGGTAGAACCCAAAGCCGGGCAATGGTGTTTACCCGGAGGCTATCTCGAAATGGAAGAAACTCCCGAAAATGGGAGTCTGCGTGAACTCAAAGAAGAAACAGGCCTTGAAGGTGAGGTCACTGGGTGGGCTGGAAATATCCTTGCAGAAAATATTTTCTATAAATCCGTAATCGTTATGGGATATATCGTATCAAATATAAGAGGAAAACTCACACCCAGTGACGATTGTATTGATGCTAAATTTTTTCCCATCGATCAAATCCCTCCTATTGCCTTCCGTAGCCATCGTGAAATCCTTTCCAATGCTTTAAAATTACGTAATTCAATGGATTCCAATATCTATAATTAACTAATGAAAAGACAAGAAGTAGATAAAACTGTAATTTTGGATCGAATAAGTCAAATGGTTAAACCTCTTAATCCGCCTGTGGATGCTTTTGAAAATAGTGCAAAACGTACCCCTTTCAAAACGCTCATTTCTGTACTTCTTAGTTCTCGCACCAAAGATCCTGTTACTCATAAAGCCTCGGATAATCTTTTTTCTATCGCCAGTACCCCCAATGAAATGGTCCTTCTTGATGAAGATAGGATTGCCCAGGCTATCTTCCCCGTTGGATTTTATAGACAGAAAGCTAAAAATATTAAAACTATTGCCCGGATACTTACTCAATCTTATAATAATAATATACCCTCAACTTTTGATGAACTCACAGCGCTCCCGGGAGTTGGGAGGAAAACCGCCAATCTCGTATTGTCTTTGGCATTCAATCAACCTTCTATTGCAGTTGATATTCATGTTTTTCGTATTTCTCAAAGACTGGGCTGGGCGAAAGGCAATAAACCCGAAGAGATCGAAGAACAACTAAAACAATCCTTTGCTCCTCAATTTTGGAACCGGATAAACCAGGTACTTGTTGGTTTCGGTCAAACTATTTGCAAACCCGTAAATCCATTGTGTAGCCATTGTGAAATTACTGAGCATTGCTTATACTTTAATAATTTAGAAAAATCCGCAAAGAATAACGTTTCTGGTTTCACGAAAAAGAAGATTATTAAAGGAACTAATCAAAATGATTGAAATCCGAGATTTATGTTATACCCGGGATAAACGTTATATACTTAAGAATATTGATTTAAAAATACAACCCGGGGATTCATGGATGATTATTGGTCCCAATGGAGCGGGAAAAACGACCCTCCTCAGAATCATGTGTGGATTATTAAAAGATTACAGCGGATCTGTTCGTATTGATGGCAAAGAAGCACGAAACACTACACCGAAAGAAATTGCACAATCGCTCTCTTATCAACCACAATTCGATGAATTCTCTCTTCCCTTAAAGGTTTTGGATATCTTAATGGCAGGTCGTTATCCCTATAAATCTTTTTTTAAAGACTATTCCGAAAAAGATATCCAGGCAGTCGATCAAATCATCCGGATGATGAATCTGGAACCCCTCGTAAACCGTGATATAAATACGCTTAGTGGTGGAGAGCGTAAAAAGGTCACCCTTGCTTCCGCTTTTATTCAGGATGTCCCCTTAATACTCTTCGATGAACCCTTTACTTTTCTTGATCCCGCAGTTATTTCGGGTTTAAAAAATATCATGAATAGTATGAATCGCATTGGGAAAACCCTTGTTGTGGTTTCTCATGATTTTGAAATTCTGTTTCCTGCCTCAACCCATATACTTGCTTTAAAAAATGGACAAGTCGTTTATAATGGTCCTCGCAATTTTGACAAAGAAATGCTCCGGCAAACATACGGAACACATTTTGAACGGATTTTTCATAATGGAAAAGAGATTATTTTTATCGATGAATAAAAAATATACACTTTTAATCATAGTAGGAATAGTTATACTTATCGTAGTTCCCTTTATTGGGAATATAAGAATTAATTTAAATTCATTATTCCGGCATACTTCAGACCCTCATAATTTCATTTTTTGGCAGTTAAGGCTTCCACGCACATTGCTTGCATTTATTGTCGGTTCTACTCTCGCCGTGGCTGGGTTGATCTTCCAGAACTTATTTAAAAATAGCCTTGCTACCCCTTATACTCTTGGTGTCTCATCCGGAGCTGCTGCCGGTACTGTTCTTGCAATTAAATTAAATCTTGCGTTACCCTTTCTCGGGCTTGGAGGGACATATGTTTACGGATTTATTGGGGCCCTTGCCACTATTGCTGTTATACTCGCCATTACGCGGATCGTGAAAAGTTCCTCCATTTACACCCTCCTTATGTCCGGTGTTGCTCTTAATTTCTTTTTCTCATCCTTAATCCTTCTTGTTCAATACCTTCTTGATTTTACAGAAACCGTATCCGTTCTTCGCTGGTTAATGGGAGGCTTAACCGTTACAGGTTATTCCGAAATACTTTTTCTTGTTCCACTTTATATTTTTTTTATTGTTACAACCTTTTTATTAAGACATGAACTGATGCTTATTTCCGGTGGTGATCAATTCGCCCAGTCAAAGGGCATCGATGTTAAAAAACTGCGAAACGGTTTATTTATTCTTGTCAGTCTTATAGTCGGTATCGTTGTATCCATTACCGGTCCTATTGCTTTTATCGGAATGATTGTTCCGCATATTTCACGACTCGTATTCAAAGAAGATTTCAAAGCTGTTACATTTATGACCGTATTAATGGGTGGGCTTCTTCTTGTCTTAACTGATTTCCTTTCTCGAGTTCTCATTCCTCCCGTTGAAATCCCTGTAGGGATCATTACTTCTTTTATGGGGGCTCCTTTTTTCCTTTTTATCCTCATATCGAAATTAAAGGAGAATCATGCATGAAAACACCCGATCAATCACTATATAACCATCTTGTACATATTGTCCAAAATAAAGAAATCCCAGGACTTTTTGATGTTGAATTGAACCGTATTAATCGTTTAAAGAATTTCCATTCTTTTGAGTTCCATTTTGTACTTTATCCCTTTAGCCGTAATATAGATGCCGATCATTTTATATTTAATCCTTTTGAAGAATATGTGAAAGATATCCAGCTTAACCAGAAATCTGCCTATGGTCCTATTAAAACCGGGTTTGATAAATTTTTCGGAGTATTACTCGGTTTTCTATTGTTTGTTATTTTTTATATTTTTAATCCTTCCGATCTTTTTTCTGTTCAATCCATTGTATCAGTAATAGGCGCTTATGCAATCGGAAAGGAAATATGGGATGATATTGAAGATGCTATGATCCGGATGTCTGAAACCTGGAAGATACGATACATGTCATTGTATTACCGTTTCAGACTTGAAAGTAATTCCACACAATCTCAATACACTCAATTTGCAAAGAAACGCAGATATGGGAAATCTGCTGTACTCCCAGAAAAAATGGATTTCATTCAACTCAGTAATTCTCAAACTCTAAGATTATATTTCCTTGTAAAGAACTTACTAGGAATCGATGATACATCTGCTCATGTACTCTCCTTCCGGCTCGATTCCCAAGTACTTGATGATTTTTTACAGGAAGGATATGGCGTTGGAATAAAGCTTTCATTTAACAAGCGATTTTTTAAGTTTAACAGTTGTTTTGAATTGTTTCAATCCTTCGTCGATGAATCTGTTGGGTGCCTTGATAAAAAAGGCCAGTGGAAAAAAGATAATCTTTTTTACAGACGAACTTTTAGTTTTGGACGCATTAAATATTTTGCAAAACAAGGCTTTCTTAAAACCCAAAGTCTCCTCTCAGTGGATGTAAATTAACTTCATTTCCAGAAATTACATTGAGAATTACCGATTTTGACCCTGAACGCTTGAAATTATTGCGGTATTGTGATAAATTAAGTCTTAATGAAAAATGAGATAAAAATTAAACTGAAACACTATGCGTTTATACTCCTGGTAGTGGTGGTTTATTTCCTTGCTTTTTTCTATTCTGTATTTTTTACAATGGAAACGCTAATTAAAGGTGAAGAGTTGAATGCACCTGATTTTGTCGGGAAAAGCTTTACCGAATCTCAAAAAATTGCAGAAGAGAAAAATGTCCATCTGAAAAAAATCATCGGTACTTATGATCGCCAGAGCAAGCCAAATGTAGTAATAAACCAGGTCCCCAGCCCCGGAGTCCGTATTAAAGAAAATTCCATCATTAAAGTATTCGTCCCTTCAAATGTTATTGAAGTCATCGTGCCTAACGTTGTCGGACTTCATCTGAATGAAAGTGAACGTGTCCTCAGAGAAAGCGATTTGATTAAACGGTATATATCATATGTTGATTCCGGCGATATTCCTGTGGATGTTATTGTTGGACAATCATTTCCTTTCGGTTCCCGGATGCCCAGAGGTTCCGAAATGGATTTACTGGTTTCTCGAGGGCCAAAGGAGATTACTTATATGATGCCCGATTTCATCGGAAAAAAGGGAACCGATGTTGTTACTACTCTTGAACAACTCGGTTTGAAAGTAACTCCTCCAACACGTGTATCTTACCCCGGAGTCGAACCTGGTACTGTCATTAAACAATATCCTCTTTCCGGGTTTCCTATTAATACGAAAGCAAGGATAACCATAGAGGTTAGCCGATGAGCCTGACTCACAATTCAACTTCTATTAATCCCATTTTTCCATCTATCCTTTCTACCAACTACTTCAATCTTGAATCCAAACTTAATACGTTTCAAGAAAATAATATTGAATTTATCCACCTCGATATTATGGATGGACATTTTGTCGATAATCTTTCTTTTGGTCCATCTGCCGCTTCTTCCATTAAATCACAATTTCCATTTAAAATTGATTCTCATCTCATGGTAAATAATCCCGCTAAAATGATTCCCAAATTCATCAAAGCTGGTTCTGATTGGATTTCTTTTCATCTTGAAGTTGTAGAAAATTCTGATGTACTCCCCATAATACAAATGATAAAAACATCCGGTTGCAGTGTCGGTATTGCTTTGAATCCGGATAAAGAGATCGAAACAGTTTTTCCTTTTCTCGACCGGATCGATTTTGTTCTTTTGATGAGTGTATTTCCCGGGTTTGGCGGACAATCCTTTATTCCTTCTACATTGGAGCGGATTGCCAGGTTAAAGAAACAAATTACTCAAACTCAAAATAATGTCTTAATTCAAGTCGATGGCGGTATTAATGATTCTAATATTCACGATATCAAAAATGCCGGAGCCGATTTGTTTGTTATTGGGACTTTTTTGTTTAATTCCGAACATATTAAAGAAACTCTTTTTTCAATTCATAATAAATTAATCCCTGGAGTGTAGTGAAAAACATGAGAAAAAAAATTACCTTTCCTTTCATTTCAATGGTCTTATTGATTTGCTTTTCAATGACCATGTTTACCGGTTGCGGTGGAAAGAAAAAATCAACCCTCGAGCCATCGGAAATCGGTACTGATAAAGAATTGTTTGATAAAGCCAACAGTAAAGTCAAACGTGACCCTGAAAAAGCCCGTATGTTATACAAGGAAATAATGCATCTTTACCCCGATAGTATTTATTCACGTCGTGCTAAAATTGGAATAGCCGATTCATATTATAAAGAAGGAGATTCATCTTCTCTTATTATTGCAGCCAATGAATATGAAGAATATGTCAACTTGTATCCAAATTCACCGGATTCAATTTATGCTAAATTCCAGGTATCTCAGTGTTATTTCCGACAGATGAAGAAACCCGGAAGGGATCAAACCAATACTCATCTTGCAATAAAAGCACTTGAGAGTATGATCCAGCTTTATCCCGATACCAAAGAGGCAGAAACGGCAAGAAAAAACCTTGAAAAAGCAAGATTAAATCTTGCTTTCCATTATTTTGAGATTGGAAAATCCAATTATATTATTAGAGCAGCAAAAGGTGCCATTAATCGTTTCAAGCAGGTAATGGACGAATACCCCGAATACCCGGATAAAGCTAAACTTTTCTACTATACCGGGATGAGTTATTTCAGGTTGGGGGAATTTGAAAATGCCATTTCCTTTTTTCAGAAGATAATCAATACCTATCCTCAAACTAAGTACGGCAAAAAAGCTCAGAAAATGCTCCCTAAAGTAGCGGAATATCAAAAGAAATATCCTCAAAAACCCCAACCACCTGAACCGAAAACCGAAGAAAAAGAAGAAGGTGACAACGAAGGTCAATAATTCAGACCTACGCAATGACCTCCCGGAAAAACCCGGAGTCTATCTTTTTAAATCCCGTGGAAAGATTCTGTATATCGGTAAAGCACGAAATATAAAGAAACGCGTTGATACTTATTTTCAGGATCGTGGACACGGGATTGTCCGCAATCTCCTCGAGCAAGCCGATGATTTGGAATTTATCATTACCGATGATGAATCCGACGCCTTATTACTTGAATATAATCTCGTTCATCAATACCAACCCCCTTTCAATATTCGTTTGAAAGATGATAAAAGTTTTCCTCTCATTGAAATAACTATTTCAGAACCCTATCCCGGGATTTATTATACACGGCGTAAAGCAGAAGGAAATTTCTATATAGGTCCTATAGTCGATTCCCGAAAAACCCGCGAACTCATCGACACTATGACGCGTATTTTTAAGGTTCGCACCTGTCGAGAATCAAAATTCAACCGTCATATTCCCTGTC
The DNA here is from genome assembly GCA_021817755.1 of Acidobacteriota bacterium. Classification (GTDB taxonomy): domain Bacteria; phylum Acidobacteriota; class Aminicenantia; order UBA2199; family UBA2199; genus JAKAGC01. The sequence continues at coordinate 14,523 of JAKAGC010000017.1, forward strand.
TATATCATCATATAGACCGGTGCTCCGCCCCTTGTGATTCCAGAATATCACAGGAAGAGTATAATCGTCAAATCCAGGATGCAATTCATCTCCTAAAAGGAAATAAATCCCGTATTCTTTCTACTTTAGAAGAACAAATGATGAAGCTTTCCAATGAATTTAGATTTGAGGAAGCTCAAAAAGTAAAAGAAGATATTCAGTTAATACAAAAGTTTGTTCTTGAATCTTACATTTCATCTGTCCGGCAGTTTGAATATGATGTGGTTACTCTTTACCGTGATCCAACCCGTACCGATTGCTTTGTCATTTTATTTTCCATCCGCGAGGGTAAAACAGTGCGTAAGGAGTTTTTCAATTTCGATACTCCACATATTCATGAGGAAGCTATTTTAAAAGAGTTTCTTCTTACTTTTTATCGGACAGAGAATATACCTCGTGAAATAGTTGTGCCTTTTCCCCCTGAAGATTTACAACAATTGGAAACTCTTTTTTCTCGTATCGTAGGAAGGCAAGTTAAAATAAAGTTACCCATTCGTGGCGTCAAGCGTAAAATGTTGACTCTTGCTCTTACCAATTTGAATACTTACATTAATAAAACCGATTATACTTCTCTTGGACAGAGGATACAGGATATGCTTGGTCTCTCTCGTTTTCCACGTTGGATTGAAGGATTTGATATCTCTCATTTTTCCGAACGTGATCGGGTTGGGGCGGCAGTTGCTTTTCTTGATGGAAAGCCCTACAAAACACAATATCGCAACTATATTATTAAATATGCTGCTCCCGGCGATACCGAAGCACTAAAGGAAGTGCTTGAACGCCGTTTCAAGAACCGGGAAAAAAAGGATTTTCCGGATCTACTTCTGATCGATGGCGGTAAAGGGCAGCTCAGTGCTGCGCTTGAAATCAAAAAAAAATTAAATATACCCTCTGATGTTGTTTCACTAGCAAAAGAAGAAGAGCGATTATATGTAGAATCCGGTCAGTCTATAATTTTCTCCGAAGGAACTCCCGAGCGGTTTCTCGTTCAAAACATACGTGATGAAGTTCATCGTCGTGCAATTACACACCATCGAAAAAGAAGA
>JAKAGC010000572.1 GCA_021817755.1 Acidobacteriota bacterium
ATTCTCTCTTTTTGTCCAGGTGAAGATAAAAGGGAACCTTGAATGCCCATTCCATTATCCGGTAATCCAGGAATGGTAAGCGGCACTCCACGCTCCATCGCATACTCAGAAAATCTTCCATTTTTAATACTTTTTGCAATTCCGTTTTCATAAGAAAACGGTGCGCTTTTTCCAGCAAATCTCCCTCAAAACTATGAAAATAATGATGCATCTCCTCATAAATACTATCTTTGAGTTGCATTAATTCAGGTAGCAAAGTCTCCTTGCCCGGGATTGCCATAAAGGGAAATGAATGTCGGATCAGTGCTTCTTTCGGTTGTTTTTCTACCGGTAATAAAACATCGAAATTGGTATGTTTAAAAAAAGGAGTGAATACATATCCTCCCATAATTTCGTCGGCTCCCTGCCCATTTAAAACAACTTTAAAGCCTTCATTTTTAATCACATTGTAATTTTTTGAAATTGTGAACAGTCGTATATCATCAGGAAAGCTTGCCAGGTCCATTATTCCATCTATCGAATCCAGGTTTATTTCTCCAGGTTTTACTCCGATTACCCGGTGAATCAATTTATCTTTTAAAGTTTCTGCTGCTATAATACTATATTCCAGGTCTTCATCTTTTTTTCCTGTATAGAAATCAGTTCCTCCTCCTTCATATGTAACCGTTACCCCCGTTAATTTATAATCTTTTACCAGGTTTCCTGCCAGAACATTGATAACCGATGAATCCATTCCACCGCTTAAAAATGCAGAAACCGGTACATCGCTTACCAGTCGCAAACGTACACTGTCTTCCATCAGGGCTTTCAGCTCTTCCACCAGTAAATCCACACTTATATTACCTTCGTAATGAGTTTCCGGTAGATCCCAATATTTTTTGATATGGAATTCGCCTTTGGTATTTGCAATCATATAGTGCCCCGGTAAAAGGGAGTGGATTCCTTTTACCGGTGTCTCCGCAATATCCACCTGATAAAGTGAATTAACCAGAACTTGTCTAAAAACCTGGTTATAATCGATTTCCCTTTGTATATAATTAGATCCCAGTAATGCATCGATTTCCGAACCGAAAATCAGGATGTTATCATCCTTGTAATAATAGAGTGGTTTTACACCTGCACGGTCTCTTGCCAGGAAAAGGCATTTCTTTTTCTCATCCCATATTGCCAGGGCGAACATCCCGTTAAATCTATGGAGTCCGTTTACTCCCCATTTTTGATAAGCACGAAGGATTACTTCCGTGTCTGTTTTCGAAGTGAAAACATACCCTTCTTTTTCCAGTTCTTTTTTTATTTCTTCAAAATTATAGACTTCACCATTACTAATGATTGTCAGGTGGTCCCGGGTCATCGGTTGATTTCCGCTTTCGCTCAAATCAAGGATACTCAACCTTCTGTGACCAAGGAAGATCAAATCTGTTTTTCTTTCTCCTTCAGCTTCCGGTCCCCTGTGTTTGATTGCATCCAACATCTTTCGTGTATTGATGATCTCCAGGATTTCCCTACCTTTTTTTTCATTTAAAGCCATTGCTCCTACAATACCACAGCCGCTAAACCCTGAAAATGAATCTTTAATTTTATTTGATGTTTTCATGATAATTCAATTATAATCCATATTCCCGGTTTTTTCAAACCTTCCTGGTATTTCAGGCCCATAGAAATTATGGTATACTTTAACATATAGGAGCAATATAAATGACAAATTTATTTGAGATCGATCAAACAAAATGTAAAGGTGATGGTATATGTGCCGCTTCATGCCCAGTAGGAATCATTATCATGCGGCGAAATATTCCTACTTTATTGCCAAACGCAGAAGCCAGATGCATTAATTGTGGACATTGTGTTTCCGTATGTCCTCATGCCGCTTTATCATTGAATAAAATGCCTATTGCGCAGTGTGCACCTATAAAGAGCGAACTTGAATCATCCGCAGACCAGGTAGAGCAGTTGCTTAAAAGTCGTAGGTCCATTCGTATTTATAAACCCGAACCTATTCAGAAGGATGTTTTAACCAATCTAATCGATACTGCCCGTTACGGTCCTACCGGAACCAATGCCCAACCTGTCCATTGGACTGTTATTTATGAAGCTGAAAAAGTAAAACATCTTGCTGAAACAGTCATCGATTGGATGAGGGGTATGAAGAATGATCCTGTATCTCATCCCATGGCTTCGTATTTTGAACCTTTGATTATCGCATGGGATAAGGGGAAGGATGCCGTTTGCCGCAGCGCACCTCATTTGGTTATTGCTTCATCTTCAGATGCTCAGAGGTCCGGTTCAATGGATTGCACCATCGCATTAACTTATTTTTCACTTGCTGCTCTCCCTTATGGTATCGGTACATGTTGGGCAGGGATTGTGCAAATTGCTGCCGCTATGTCTCCTACTGTCAATAAAGCATTGAATTTACCCCAAGGGCATCGCTGTCAAGGAGCCATGATGGTCGGATATCCCCGTTACCAATATCATCGGATTCCGTTACGCAATGAAGCTCCGGTTCAATGGGTATAAAGATAAAATTTTGAATTAATTTAAGTCTTATAAGACGTTTATTTGTAACCAGAGTGGCGATGAACCCCCTGATTCGAACCAGGCATTCCAATCTTTGAATTCCATAACCGGGTCTAATTTTAGGAGGTATCGCCCTGGTGTTTCAATCTTAGGTATTGTTACACGCAATACATCCTTTTCTTTATAAGCCAGGTTTTTATTTAATCCAACACTGCAAAAATCGTTATCCAACAGGTTTTTATTTTCATCGTATAATTGAACTCCCAACCGGACGTAACGTCTCCCTGACCAGGTCGATTTCCACCATAATCCTCCGCCTGTATTTTTGATCTTTACGTCCAAACCAACTCCTTCTTCCCCAGCTTTTACCGTAATCGATTTTTCTTTGGTTTTTAATTTAGCAAGATACCGTTTCTTTTTGATTCCATTTCCCAGTTGGTTTGTATCCCAGATTTCATAAAAGATTTTTTTCCAATGTTGGGTGCCCCATTGGTATTTTTCAGATTTTGCATCCACCGGGTGATCTGTTATTTCCCAGGTAAAGCGGTCCACTCCTATTTTTTCTGCCAGTTTTTTGGCCCGCTTCATCTGTTTGTCCCCATCATTCCAATTAAAAAGGATATACCGCCAATTGATAAATGGGACTTCGCGACCCTGTTTGTTTCGTTCTATTACCATTTTCCGCATTATTTCCAGTACTTTATTGAAATCTCCACCTTGCCGGTATTTCGAGTAGGATTCCTGATCTCCTCCATCTACTGAAAATGTAATTTCATCCAGTCCCGAAGCCACTATTTTTTTTATTTTTTCGTCATCCAGCATTAAACCATTCGTACTCGTGTACACATAGATGCCTTTATAATGCTCTTTAACATAAGCAATCATCTCTGCCGCATCCTTATGCACAAACGGATCCCCGTAATTGAAAAAATCGATCCGGTTCAGTGTTTTAGCTCCACCATCGATCACAGGTTTAAACTCTTCCAGCGGAAAATACATTCTCGATCGTGTATGAATGATTCCCGAATCATGGTTACATACCGACTTATAACAATTCAAATTGCATAATACCGTCGGTTCGATGAATATACGCGGTAATATATCCACATGTTCTTTTCCTTGTGGAATCTCTTCATCTTCTCTTAATATCCGTTTCATTCCGCAATTATC
>JAKAGC010000573.1 GCA_021817755.1 Acidobacteriota bacterium
ACATCACATTTGCGAATCCAAAAGGACAAGGATTAAATTTACTATTTGCTGCGTATTTTTATGCATTTCAAATATACTGCGATTTTTCAGGTTACACAGATATGGCTATCGGTATTTCCAAAATCCTGGGTTTTCAATCGATGAAGAACTTCGACTTCCCGTACTTCAGCAAAAGCATTACCCAATTTTGGAACGGATGGCATATATCATTATCCACCTGGTTAAGAGATTACCTGTTCCTTCCCATTGCTTATGCCGTTATGCGTCCCATTAAATCCGCACGGCTTCTTAAAATAAAAGCAGAAACCTGGGGATACATTATTGGTATGTCATCGACCATGTTGATTGCCGGATTATGGCACGGTCCCCGGAAAACCTATATCATCTGGGGAGGATTACATGGGTTGTTTCTTATTATAAGTTACTTAACGAAAAAGACTCGAAAAAAACTCGTTAAAACGACAAAAATAAATAAACTAAAAGGGTTCCATAGTTTTCTCCGTATCTTTATCACCTTTAATATGGTCTCCTTTGCCTGGATTTTCTTTCGATGTGAAACACTGGATAAAGCATTATACTTCATAAAATATATCCAATTAAAACCTTCGGGAAAAGGATTCGGTTACCTGATGTTCAGTCTGTTCCTGGTAGTAGTATTTATCCTTCTTGAAATAATCTACAAAAATAAAGAGAGGATATCGAACTTTAAACGTGTACCGGGTTGGGTAAGGATCGCAGGTTATGCGCTCGTTATTTGTCTGATAATCATTTTTGCAGTGGATACAAGCAATGAATTCATCTATTTTCAATTCTAAATGGGTTAAACTTTTTGGAGGATTATTACTACTGTGTGTATTTGTCCTTTTGTTCGACAGAATACTATACTATTCAATCGCTTCTTTTGAAATGCAATTCTATTCGAAAGATTGGTATGAAACCCGCCTTGAAAAATTTCTAGAAAAGAAACATTTCAGTACATTGATCCTCGGTACTTCCAGAACTTATGAAGGAATTCATCCTTTCTATTTCCGGCAGAAACTATACCAGGAAGCATTCAAAGAAGCATCCCAGGGAAAAGGACCAAAGTACAATTATTACTTTTATCAATTATATAAAAAGTATGCAGGAACTCCAAAAGTAGTGGTATATGGGGTGGATTACTTCATATATTCGATAAAATCGGATCAAAGGTGGATGTCGCGTTTTAATATCGATGAAAGCCAGACAACTGCTGCGATATTTTCAAGCCCATTATTACTTCTAAAATATAAAAAGCTAATAGATAATTTTCAAAATAATATCATTTTACGGATGCAGGAAGAAAAGAAAGAAATCAATACACAAGAAATGTTTAAAGATTTTATCGAGACGCAGGATTACAAAGGGGCAGACCTTCCGGCTTCCGCGAAGAAATTGATTATTGAAGAACCTCTGGATTACCTTCACCAAGACATGCCTCCCCCACCCGGAGAAGAAGGGGAGTATTTCTGGAAATTATTATCCGAATGGAGCAAAGATAATGTGAGAGTGATCCTGGTTGCATTACCTGACTTTTACGGTTCATTCCGTACCAATGTTCAGATGAGAGACTTTATCAATCAGTTGAAAACCTTACGGAAATTTAATAAAAACCTTGTCGTTATTAATTATAATCGACCCGACAGTTTCCCGATGGATATACCGGACAATTTCATGGATGGAGGTTGGGGAATGACGAACTCTCACCTTTCACGTACCGGTGCGAAATTATTGAATGAAAAATTAATGAAAGATATAAAACGGTTTTACGAGTGATAGATAAATTCTACTCTTCTTCTTTTTTATCTTCTTCGGTTTCTTCTTGAGATTTAGGAAGTGGAATAGGCTCAATTATATCGTAACGATTGGTATCATCGGAATAGGTATATATTTCATCATCATTTTCCTGATCGGAGTGGTATGATTGCGTTCCCTCATAATTGGAATAGGTATTCACTTGCCATCGAGACGATTGAGCTCTTTTTCGAAAATAGATCAACGCAAGATATAAAAACAGTTTTCTTGTGGGTGGAAATAACAATAGCAGTCCTAATATATCGGAGACAAAACCAGGGAAAATCAACAATATTCCGCCTGAGAGAACCATTGCACCTTCCATAAGCTCTTTACCGGGAATTTGTCTTTGATTAATAGTATTTCCCATTTTAGTGAGAATTTGTGTTCCCTGTGCTCTTGTCAAACCAATTCCGATAATAGCCATACCAAATAAGATAGCAACTGTTTCAAAGACACCGATGATCTCTCCGACTTTTATCAAGGAGTAGATATCGGCAATAATCAAAAGGAGTATAAATCCGAGCATAATTTACCTCGTGTTGGGGATGTAGTCTACCCCGGAATAAGACAGTTTAACTTATTTTAGAGTAATATGCAAGGGATATATAATACTAAAAAGAACTATCCAAATGGGTTAATTTGGGTGACGCTAAGGTCACCCCTATCGATTCGCCTGAACTAAAAAATTTTATTTATTCGATAACAAATTTGCTGACTGTCTCTTGTAGATCGCGAGCATTGGATTTAAGGATTTTACTTGTAGCAGAGAACTGCTCTCCCATTGCTGCATTTTGATTCACCGTATTCTCGACCTGGTTAACCGCAGTATTAATTTGATCGATACCCACTGTTTGTTTTTGCGATGATTCCGAAATCAGATGGATTTTTTGAACCAGCTCCCCCATCATGTTGACAATTTTTCGGAAAGAGTCATTCGTTTGTTGAACAAGAGCCATACCTCGACCTGTAGATTCAACATTGAGTGTGATAATATCCTGGATATTCTTTGAGGATTCCGCAGTTTTTTGAGCCAGGTTTCGAACTTCTGCCGCAACAACTGCAAAACCCCGGCCTGCTTCACCGGCCCTTGCAGCTTCAACGGCTGCATTAAGCGCCAATAGATTGGTTTGAAAACTGATATCATTTATTACATTGACAATATCATCGATTCGTTTACTCGAATCATTTATTTCGCTCATTGTCGAATTAACATTCTCAACCAGTTCCTGGTTCATTTTTATTTCTTTATTAAATATGACCATCGATTGATTCAAATCTTCAGATAGCCGGCTGTTCTCTTTTACGGATGACGCAAATTCCTCAAGAGTACTGGAAACCTCAGTAACGGATGCAGCTTGAACCGAATTCCTGTTAGCCATATCGTCAACACCATTGGAAAGTTCATCTGAACTAGTGGCGATTTGGTTTGAAGCATCTTTCACATTTTTTACTATCTCGCTCAATTCCTGAATAGCCATATTTAGGGAGTCTCCCATTTTTCCAATTTCATCATGGTTTTGAATATTCACTACATGTGTGAGATCCCCTTGCTGTAAGAAACTGGAAACCTCTGCAACCTGTAAAATTGGCTGGGATATTCGCTTAGAAAAAGAACGGGACACAAAAAATACTACTAAAGCAACGATGACAAGAATAATAATAAATAAATTTCTAATTACCCTGGATAACTTTAGTGCTTCTTCCTCTTGTATTTTACTGATAATAGCCCAATTAAACCCAAAGACACTTATAGGAGAATAAGCGACAATAATGTTATTGCCGGATATTCCTTTAAAAACACCTGAACCGATTTCTCCATTTAATGCATTTCGAATGTATTCAGTATCGGCTTGGGCTCCGAAGATCG
>JAKAGC010000574.1 GCA_021817755.1 Acidobacteriota bacterium
AAAAGAATAATTACCATAAACCACTGATTAAAAGACTCTTTTTAACCACAGATTAACGCTGATTCCACTTATTTTTTACCTTTTCTACCAACGAATCAAAACTAATTTTTACGAATACCCTTTCGTAGGGGAGACCCGCCGGTCGCCCTATATAGAACGACCGAAACACTCTATTGATGCGCTTTTACTTCAGTAGGGGCAGGCCACTGTGTCTGCCCGGTTTAATTTTCTGCCCACGAATTACTCGAATTTACACGAAGGGTGCGGCGCACCCAGCCTATATGATACTGCCCACGAATTACTCAAATTTCCACAAATTAAAAGAACAATAAACCTGAAACACTGATTAACGCTGATTCCACTGATTATTCCCACCTTAAAATTTGTACGAATTCCTTTTTGTAGGGGAGACCCGCCGGTCGCCCGTCTGTGCAACACTATATCTTATTCACAGTTTATTGGGGTATTCTACAAAGAGAATCTTGTAATGGTTGAAACAGTGGATGAAGTTGATACATATAGAGAATACCGGATAAAAAACTATGCAGATATTTTTTCTCACTAAACTCTTTCATCCGAAATATACCTAAATCGCTTTCTTATTCGATTTATATTTCACAGATACTTTTAATTCAATAGTAAATCTGCATTAATATATTTTCTGTTTTTAAAAGATACGCATTATGCTTTGATTTATAGAATAAGAATTTATTTTTTTTAAAAGAGAATATAAAAATATTGACTTATAAACTCATTTATGTTATAAAAAAGACGAAGCGTACAAATCTAATTTGGAGGATAAGTCCAATGACAAATCTCGAAGAAATCAAAAAAGAAGAATTAAGCGAAATCAAAGCCGGATATGTTTCACCCAGTGCTATTGCTATTGACAACGATGGCGGTTGCGCCGATGGTAATGGAAACTCCGGTCCCGATGGCTGCGTAGACGGCAACGGCAACGAAGGTTAACCCTTCTTTTCCTAATTTACAAAAATTAAGTAATTTCTAAGAGAAAGCGCCTTCCCAAAGTTTTTCCAAAAAATATTTCCGGGGAGGCGCTTTCTTTCCATTTTTTCATCTGACTCCCAATATAAAGAATCCCATTAATCGAGGTTTTTAATATTATTTCAATATAGAATATTCCCCTAAAAAATTTAATATACCTTCGGAATTTAACTCTTTTATCCTATAGGGGTTTCTCGTAATACCGGGTGGAAGGGAACCGGCCTTCTTTATATGCCTCTTCACAAAACCAGTGCGAACCCCACAGCTCATTATTTGAATAATAATTCTGAGCCATGCATAATCCAAAACATCTCTTCTTGAAAATACACTTGCTACAAATTCCTTTTATCCGGCGAGGAATTCCTTCCCGCAATTCATTTAATATGGAATTTTGAGCCCATATATCTTCGAGACTGGAAGTATTGGCATCTCCGAATACGAGTTCAGGGACCTGACTCCCAATTCCACACATGGCATAAGATCCATTGGCGAGGACACCAATTATTTTTAATACTTCACAAAGAATTAATCCTCTTGCTTTCCCTGAATCAAATATACGGCTTAACGGAAGAAAAGCAGGAGGCAAATGATATAAAAGTTTGATTTTCGTATTAGGAGCGAGTTTATTCTTAATCCAATCAGCCATATTTAAATGCTCTTCAATAGAAAGGGTTTCGAACGAAGAGGTAAGACTCTTTCCCCTCCCGGTGGGCTGAACGATATTAAACTTAAGTGACCGGGCACCTAATGATTCTGCCAGCTTAATCAGATATTCTACCTGGTTTTTATTGTAGTGTAAAATGGACATAATAATTTGAGGTTTAACACCTGCATTAACTAACCGTTTGATTCCATTAACGGCATCATCGAAACATCCTTTGATTCCCCGGACCCATTCATGGGTTTCGGCATTGGCACCGTCTAAAGAAACGGCTACAAATGGCCGTATCGATGTTGAAATCTCTTTTGCTATTTCATCGGTACAAAGTGCACAGTTGGTCTCCATTTCAAGCGGGATACTGTTATCTCTAATGAAATGTAAAATATCGATAATTCGTGGGTGCATTAGAGGTTCACCGCCAGTGAGTTTTACACCTTTTAAACCCATAAGCATCGCCTGGGAAATAATCGATTTAAAAAGATCGAAATCCAATGTGGGATACTGTTTACTTTGGGTTTGCTGTTTGGGATTTAACCAACAATGACGGCAGGCCAGGTTACAGCCTTCAGTCAAATAAAAATAGATTTTTTCCAGGGGAAACACATTCGACTCTTGTTGTAAATTTCGTTCATCTGTCATTTTTAAGCACCTTTATCGATTTGATCTGTTTGTAACACCATATTTTCATCGGGAAGTTTTCCTCCCGCTGCTAAGTACCGCCTTAAACATGAAGAGGGGGAGGGATGCTCATCCTTTCCGATAATATTATAAGCAGTAGCAGGGCAGTTACCGGTACAATAAGGAATATAGTCGCATCCGCGGCAGAATTCGAATTGACTTAGCGGTATATGCTTTCTATTTCGCAATCGTATAAGTTCAGGATGATTAAGCCAAATATTCTGTAAACTATCTTTATTAATCCTTCCCAATTCAATATGGCCGAGTAAGATACAAGGGACCATAACACCATCGGCACGAACACCCAATTGATACCAGATACAACCGCAAGCAGTTAAATTCCCACCGTGCGGAAAGGGTTCCCGTTTTTCTTTTCGAGCTTTTTCCATATCCAACCACTTTTTCACTTCTGCTAATGGGCCGGAAGTGGCTTTTATACGTCCTTTAAATTTATTATTCAATTGGAACAGAGCTTCCATTGCCAGGGAACGCTCTTCATAATCCAATTGCAATTCATCGGCACTGGTACGGCAACTTCCCATATAAGATACTGAATTGATAGAAAAGGAAGGTAATTCGAGTTCCTCTAACAAAAAGCTGCAAATATTGGATAAATGATGGACATTTTTTTTATGGATCGTGACACGGACAGATACCTTTAATCCATGCCTTTTAAGAGTTTCGATAGCATTCACAGCTTTAACGAAGCTTCCCTCATTTCTACAGGAATCATGCATTTCGGCATTAAAACCATCGATGGATAATTGCAATCGACTGCACCGGTTGGTAGATTTTAAAAAGGCGGCAAGATCATCGGTTAATAATCCACCATTGGTTAGAATAGAGAACCTCATCTTATTGGCAACAATTCCGTTAATGAGTTCTTTAATATCTTTTCTGCAAAAAGGTTCCCCACCCTGTAATGAAACCTCGGTAACCAGGTTATGCTTTAGCTCTTCAAAGAAAAGCAGCCACTCTTGAGTGGAAAGTTCATTCTGAACATCTCCGGGGCTGGTAAAATGGTTACAGTACTTGCATCTTAAATTGCATCGACTGGTAATTTCAATATCGATGGTTCTGGGAGTCGGCATTACTTTTACCGGGATTTTCATTTTATTACCCGATAATGGTTGCTTTCCCGTTTGAAACCAGGTTTTGAAGGAAATGAATTACATCGGATTCGACTTGATCGGTAACGCCATTGAATGCATCTTTCACTTTTTCTACAAGGTCAAGAACCGTATTTAATCCGTTTAAATTTTTACAAATCACAACACCGACAGGATTTATCGCTGTATTGTCTCCTGTTTCGGGGTCAAATAAAAGTCCCCAGTCA
>JAKAGC010000575.1 GCA_021817755.1 Acidobacteriota bacterium
AACAGTACGATAGGAAGAGGCATCTTTTGTGCCCAGTCCTTCAAATAGTTTTTTAAATTACGGAATTTAATTTTTTGGGGATTTTGAGGATGAAAATTTTTAGGTAATTGTTCCAAAGACATTTGATAAATGCAATCTATAATTGCTTCGTTGGCTTTTGAGATGGAGATGCCTTCATACCCTGCTTCTTCAAAAGATACGACGAGGGCGATATAGTTACCTTGCATATTGAGCTTTCGAGCCAGGGCATAAAGGTAGGTGGTTTTCCCTGTTTGCCGCGGTGCATGAAGTGTGAAATAGTGTTTTTGAGCAATTAATTTTTCCACATCCGTTAATCGTGTGAGGGGGTCAATCATATAGTGATCTTGTGGAAAACATAGACCGGCTGTATTAAATATCTTATTCATTTTATTCAAATTGGTCATAAATTGATAATAAAACGATTCCCTAAATTTGTCAAGTATCGGTAGGGGTTTGAATTCTTACGAATAGCGGGAATAGTTTCACTTTTTCTCTTGATATTATTATCGTTAAGAGTATAATAATACTTTGTTATTTAACTAATTTCGACATTGAATAGGAGGTCCTGTTTATGAATACACTGAATTCGCAGGCTGTCAAATTAAATGATTTGATTCAAACACATAACCCAACAGTTTTTGATATGCTTTCCAGAAAAGGAAAAGGGATTTATTATCCCTGGAAAGGAATTCTCGCTCAGGGTGGAAGAGCGAAAGGAAAAGAAATAAATGCCACTCTTGGGACTGCTTATGAAGATGATGGATCTCCAATGGTTCTTCCTAGTATTTTAAAAAAAATAAATATAGATAGTAAATGTGCGTTTCCTTATGCTCCCAGTGAAGGTGTAGCATCGTTACGCGAAAGGTGGAGAGATTTGATCCGTATGAAGAATCCTTCTCTTGGAACGAAACCCATCAGCCTGCCTGTTGTTACTTCCGCTTTAACTCATGGTTTAAGCATGGTGGGTTACCTGTTTATGGATCCCGGGGATAAGATTATTGTACCGGATCTATGCTGGGATAACTACGACCTGGTTTTTTCAAATGGTTACGATGCAGAAATCGTACCATTTAATTTCTTTAAAAATGATGTATTCGACGTTGAAGCTTTCAGAAATGCGATTAATAAAGAAAAAGTAGGAAAGAAGATTGTGTTACTGAATTTCCCCAACAATCCTTCCGGATATACTCCGACAATAGAAGCTGGAAAGGAAATTATTGCCGTGTTAAAAGAGGCAGCAGAAAAAGGAAATAACCTTGTAGTGATAATGGATGATGCTTATTTCGGACTCTTCTTTGAAGAAGGTATATGCACGGAATCGCTGTTTTCTGAACTGGCTGACTTGCATGAACATTTACTGGTAGTTAAAGTAGATGGGATCACAAAAGAAGAATATGCCTGGGGTTTCCGTGTCGGATTTATTACATATGGAATTAAAGGTGGTAACGCTGAATTGTATAAAGCATTGGAAGAGAAAACCGCCGGTGCTGTACGTGGAAATATTTCAAATGCATCGCATCTCTCACAATCACTTTTCCTTGAGGGTTTGAAAGGGGATAGTTACAATGAGGAAAAATTAAGGAATGAAAAGAAAATAGGCGAACGTTATATAAAAGTGAAAGAGATTCTTAAGGGACATGAAGAATATAAAACCTATTTCGATGCGTTGCCATTTAATTCGGGTTATTTTATGTGCATCCGGCTGAAAGGGCTCGATACGGAAAAAGTTTATGAAAAACTGCTAAATGACTACAGCACCGGAGTCATTTGTTTTAGCGATAAAAATATCCTCAGGATAGCATTTGCAGCCGTTTCGGCAACGAAACTTGAAAAACTCTTTACAAATATTTATAATGCGTGTAAAGACTGCGCCTAAATAAAGGGGTAAGGCTGTAGATGCTTTATTAAAAAGACTTGTTTTATTTTTAAGGAGTGTGAACAATGGGAATAATAAAACTATGGGAAAATAGACGTGGAAAACCAACGCTTTCATTTGAGTTCTACCCGGCTCATGATGAAAAATCGGCGCTAAAATTGGATAAAGTGGTGGATTCTTTGGTTGAGTTTCACCCGGATTTTGTGTCTGTTACATTTGGAGCCGGCGGCACGACTCGAGAAGGCTCCTACGAACTGGTAAAGAAACTGTTGGAAGAAAAGAAACAGGAAGTAATCGGTTATATTGCGGCTTATGGATTAACACCCCAGGTGCTTTCTTCGGTCCTGGATTCCTACAAGGGATTGGGAGTGGAAAACATTCTTTGCATCCGTGGTGATAAACCGGCAGAGGAAGGCGAACCTGTCGTATTACCGGAAACATGCTTTTCTCATGCTTCGGATTTTATCGAGTTTGTGAAACCCCGTTATGGGTTTACGATAGGTGCTGCGGGTTACCCCGAAGGACATCTGGAAGCGGTCGACAAAGAAACGGATTTGAATTATCTGAAATTGAAAGTGGAAAAGGGAGCGCAATTCATCATTACCCAGTATTCCTATGATACCAATCATTATATCAAGTTCGTGGAAAAATGCCGGGATGCCGGAATACGGGTTCCGATTATTACAGGTATTATGCCGATTTATACGGTTAAAATGATGGAAAATCTGGCCCGTATTTGCGGGGCGAAAATTACCAAAGAATTACGGGATGGCCTCGCTGCTCTTCCACCGGATGATAAGGAAGCGGTTACCCTTTTCGGTATGGATTATGCCTATAAACAGTGTAAAGAACTTATCGCTTATGGAGTCGATGGTATTCACTTTTATACGATGGATAGAAGTGGATCTGTTGTCGCTATTGTGAACCGTTTACGTATGGAAGGATTGATTTAATTCCCTTTTCTTTAAGAAAATTTCAATTGACGTCAGAGTAAGGATTGGATACAGGAGGCAGTATGTGCCTCCTGTGTAAATTTGATTTTATTTTACACGATAACCTTATTCTTTTTTTTAATTCGTCAATACAATATATTTAGCAGCACCGAAGGCACAGGAGATGAAAAGGAAAAAGGTGCCTCCGGCTTAATAGCTGCGTTATTTCATTGAAAAACCGATTAAAGGTTTTTCAATAGGTGATTACTAGCGGATTAGCAAAGATCGGTCCACCAGGGGGGGCAAATGAGACACATAGAAATTACTACGGTCGGATTGATTCCGCCTTTAGCAGAATTAAGTTCTTTTTCGTTCAACTGGGCTACTGTTGTTTTGTTTAATGTGAGTTTTTTGGTTTTCATCTGAGTAAAACCTCCTGTATTTTTATTTGGATATTAAAAACTGATTCGGCTCTTCAGAATAACGTGGGTGTTCTTGAAATGAAAATGTGATTTTTAAAATATAAATAGATTAAAATTATACCTAAAAATTTGTGGTCTGTCAATAGGAGAGGGGATGGAATTTCACTTATTAATTAAAAACTACCCTGCGGGAGCCAAACTTTTGAAAAAGTTTGATCAAAACTTCTGTCTTAAAATTTTTAACTATAAATGATTGAGTCTCAAAGGACACTAAGAACATTGAGGAAACGGAGAGAGGTTGGCATATAAAAGGGTACGCAGTACCCTACAGAGGGCAAAGAGAACTCAGAGTCTTACAATGTGTATCTTATTATGGATACAACTATTGTAAAAGATGTGAAATGATATCGATTCTCCATAGGACT
>JAKAGC010000018.1 GCA_021817755.1 Acidobacteriota bacterium
CTGTAGCCGCGGCTTTTGCAGGACATCTTTATGGAATTCCTTCCATGGCAGTTTCTTTAATCGATGATGATTCTGGCACAAGAAATCCTTTAAACTACCAAATTGGGGCTTACTTTACCGAAAAAATTCTTGAGAAACTAATTCCACTACAAGATAATTCAGTTGTTTATAATTTAAATATTCCGCCTGGTGCAAATCGAGAAAGTGATATAGTAATTACATTTCCAGGTTTTAAACGCTATAAACCCACAGTCGAAACACGAATCGATCCAAGAGGACGTAAATATTATTGGATAGGTGGAGGAAATCCCAATTCTGATGGAGAAACCGGTTCTGATCTTCACGTAATAAAACATGGACACGTTTCACTTAGTGCTTTGAAATACAGTCTTTTTAATGGGGATGAAATAAAAAAGCTTGAACACCTTTTTAATGGGAAAAAATAGTTTTTGGTTTCTCAGGAGAAGTCGGTGAAAAAAAAGATGTGTGTCCTAGTGGTGGATGATGAACCTATAATGTGTAAATTGGCAGAAAAAGCCATGAATAAAATTGGGTTCTGTGTTTTGGTCGCAGAAGATGGATATCGAGCTATTGAGATAGTAAAAAATAATCCTAATAAAATAGATATTGTGCTTCTTGATCTTTTGATGCCCCAAATAAACGGAATTGAAACTTATAAACACATGAAGGATATTCAGCCTTCTATTAAAGCACTATTGATTACCGGAACCAAGAAAGAAAGAATACAAGAGGAAATTGTGCAAGAAGGTGTGCTTCCTTATATTGAAAAACCATATAAAATAGACCAACTTACTGATACAATTCTCAGGATACTGGGAGAAAAGAGTTAAAATTTTTTTCAAAACTACCATTTTTAATTGACTTTTGTCCTTTTTTTCATTAGAATCTAATTTACAGGAGAGTTTTATGGATTATTTATTGACAGAAGAACAAAAGATGTTAAAAGAAATGGTAGCAAAATTCGCAAAAGAAGAAATTGCACCTGTTGCACGCGAATTCGAGGAAAAGGGAATCTTTCCTCAAGAGATTGTTAAAAAACTAGGGAATCTGGGTCTTATGGGAGTCGCTTACCCCCCCGAATATAATGGGGCTGGGATGGATAATATCTCTTATATGATTGCTATCGAAGAAATTTCCCGTTATTGTGCTTCAACTGGGGTAATTGTATCGGCTCATTCATCCCTGGCTGTAGATCCTATTTACCGGTTCGGCACTGAGGAACAGAAAAAAAAATATTTACCTGCTCTATGTAGTGGTGAACGCATCGGGTGTTTTGCATTGACTGAACCTTCCTCGGGTTCTGATGCCGGTTCGGCTCGCACAACTGCGAAACTGATAGGTGATAAATGGGTCATTAATGGAACTAAGCATTTTATTACAAATGGTGAAGAGGCTGAAGTCTGTGTTATTTTTGCCCATACGGATCCTTCTCAGAAAACGAAAGGAATTAGTGCTTTTATAGTTGAAAAAGGCACAGAAGGATTTCGTGTCGGTAAACATGAGAAGAAATTGGGGATCAATTGTACCTCTACAACGGAATTAATCCTCGAAGATTGTGCTATTCCCAAAGAAAATATCCTGGGGGATTTAAACAAAGGATTCAAAATAGCAATGGTTACTCTCGATGGTGGACGTCTTGGGATTGCTTCTCAAGCGTTAGGAATTGCCAGAGCAGCCATTGAAGATTCCATTAAATTTTCAAAAGAAAGAGAACAGTTCGATCAACCTATTTGTCAATTCCAGGCTATTCAGTGGATGCTAGCAAATATGAATACGGAATATGAAGCTTCCTGGTTGTTGACTTATAGGGGTTCATTATTGAAAGATAAGGGGCTGCCTTATTCAAAAGAAGCCGCGATGGCTAAATTGAAAGCATCTGAAACCGCTTCCTTTTGTGCAGACAGAGCCATTCAGATTCATGGCGGTTATGGCTATACCAAAGAGTTTGACGCAGAAAGGTATCTCCGGGATGCAAAAATCACAGAAATCTATGAAGGAACAAATGAAATAATGCGCATTGTTATTTCAGCTGCAATGCTTAAATAACTTCGATTCTTTCATTGTATTAGATTTTACTGCATTTGAAACGAGTAATGATAAGTCTATTTGAAAAATCGTAGAAAAAGCCTATATATTGGATTTATTTATAAACTGATATGTATGAATTGAATATTTTAGGAATGCCTCGAATCAAGATGAGCTTCAAGATTAAAGAATTTTAATTTCCGGTATAATCTAGGACGATTAATTCCCAATATTTTTGAAGCGTGGCTAATATTATAATTGGTTACTCGTAGAATTTCCTGAAGATATTTTTTCTCATGCTCATCCAGGGTAGAGTAGTGTGGCTCTTCTGCTTCTCTTCCTATTGAAGTATAGGAGAGATCATCCAGATCAAAAGTATCATTCTTTTTAAACGGAATGATACTTTTTATCATATTTTTTAGCTCCCGCACATTTCCCTTCCATGGATAATTTAAGAAGTAATTTTCGGCACGTTTAGTGACTTTTACGATGTTTTTATTATATACTCTATTATAGATTCTAATAAAATGCCGAATTAAAGGCAAAATATCATCCAGCCTCTCCCTGAGAGGAGGAATTGTGAGAGTGGATTCTCGCAATCTGTAGTATAAATCACTACGAAATTGTTTGATATTGACTTCATCAGCGAGATTTTTATTTGTGGCAGATATTAATCGGATATCGATCGAGATTGCTTTTTTGCTTTTTAGTGGATAAATCATTTTTTCATCCAGTATTCGCAATAATTTAGCCTGGATATGAAGCGGTAATTCTCCAATTTCATCTAAAAACAACGTTCCTTTATTGGCTTGAACCATCCGTCCACTGTAACTGTCTACAGCACCGGTAAAAGCTCCTTTAGCAAACCCAAATAACTCGGATTCGAATAACTCCTGTGGAATAGAGGCGCAGTTGATAGGGAGGAATACCTCGTCCTTTCGAAGTGAACAGTTATGTATTGAATGGGCAAGAATATCTTTTCCTACCCCGGTTTCTCCCTGGACTAAAATTGCATTATCTGTTTGGGAGAGGATTTTAGCACGTCTGATAATTTCTTCCATCTGAGAGCTCTCATATACAATATCATCAAAACCGTAATCGGAAGTGACTTCTGATTTAATAGATAGGTAGTTATTTTCCAATTGTTTTAATTCAGTGACTTTTCTAATTTGAGCAACGAGTAATTCTTCATCGATGGGTTTCTCAAGATAATTAAAAGCCCCCTTTTTAATAGCTTCGACAATACTGGATACTGAGACATGTGACGTGATAATTATCGTTTTCGATTTCATCTGGGATTGGTATCGATCAAATAGATGAATACCATTTCCATCCGGAAGTTGTAAATCCAGTAGAATTACATCAAATATCTGGGTTTCGATTTTATGAGAAGCTTCCGAGAGGGAAGTAGTATCTGTGACACCATAATCGTACCTTTCAAGCAGAGTTTTCAAATTTTTGTTGATGATAGGATTATCTTCTATCAGCAATACCTTTATCATGTTTTTACCTCTTCGGTATATAACATATCATAATTGAATTTTTTTATCCATTGATTTTAACAAAAAATATTACCTATACTTTAGATGGGATTTATTTTGTTAATACCCGGAAATATATTCTAAAAGACAGTTTTTCCTTTTATATCGTAGCTTTGGTTTTAAAAATTAATTAATATATGAAGGGCAAATTCATATTGATAAGGCAATTAATAATTTGGTATTAAAAATTTTTCTAACTTAAATGTGATTTCAATACCTGTCGAAGAGAGGTCAATTGGCGGGAGGGGTTGAGTCAGGGAAGAATATTTTAAATGTTGTACCTACGTTGGGAGTACTATCAACGGTGATTTTACCGTGGTATTCATCGACGATTTGTTTAACAACAAAAAGCCCAAGTCCTGAGCCTTTTTCTTCATCTTTTGTAGTGAAAAGTGGTTCGAATATCTTGTCTATGTATTCAGGGGGAATTCCATGACCTGTGTCGGAAATAGCGACAACTATTTGTTTGGGATCATTCATTTTTTCAAGGGATATTTTCAGATCACCGGTTTTTCCCATGGCATGAACTGCATTCAAACAAAGATTTAGTACAATTTGTTTAAATTTTATAGGGTTTAGTGTAAATAATATTTTTTCTTCGGGAGGAGTCCAGTAAATTTCAATTGTAGAGGGGATCGTAATTTTAAGAATGGATAATATCTCATTACATATTTCTGAGAGATCGGAAGCTTTTACTTCATCATAGTTCTGTTTTGCTAATGCGAGGATTTGTTTCACGACCTGAAATGCAGTATCAGCAGTATTTTTAATGATTTCAATCGCTTCATTTTTTTCTTCTTCAGTAACTTCCTGGGAGCAATCGTGAACCAATTCCGAATATCCTATTATTATGGAAAGGAGGTTTTTGAGATCATGAACTGCTCCTCCGGCTAAAACCCCTAGAAGTTTCATTTTCTGAGCCATAATTAATTGTTTATTTTTAGCTTCATTAGCAACACGTTCTTTAACTCTTTTATTCTGATACAATACAACGAGTCCAGCAAGAAATATGAAGAATAAGACGTAAATAATTGTAAACCACCAGGTTCTCCAGAAAGGTGGATAAATTATAAAATGAATTTCTGCCGGGTGAGTACTTTCTACACCGTTATTATTCCGGGCAAAAACCTGGAAAGTATAAGTACCAGGTGGAAGAGATGGATATGAAATATATCGATGAGAGGATTCAAACCATTGAGTATCCATTCCATTTAAACGGTATCGGTATAAAACATCTTCCGGTGATGTAAAACAGAGACCGACAAAACTGAATTTAATATAATTTTCATTGTATTTTAATTCAATATTGGGGGTTTGAGGGTAATTTTTTCCCATAACTGTAAACTGAGTGATATAAATTGGGGGAGGAACAGTATTTTTTTTATCTAAGCGGGAATTAAAACGGACAAGTCCGTTAACAGTTCCAAACCATAGGTAACCCTCACTGTCTTTCAAACAGGTGCAATGGCTCATTTCATCTGAAATCAAGCCGTCTCGTGTCGAATATGTTTTAAAGATCTTAAAATCAAAGGAATTAAGACCATTAACTGTGGTAATCCATAATTTATGATTATCGTCTTCTAATATAGAATAACAATTGTTATCGGACAATCCATTGGCTGTTGTATAATTGGTAAATTTTCCTTCGGAAAAACAACTAATCCCTCTTTTTGTACAGATCCATATGCGTCCTTTTGAATCTTCCATCATGGCATAGATTGCATTTTCAATCATGCCATCCTGGGTTGTATACAATTTTTTTATCTGGTCTTTTACTTTCCAAAGTCCTGTCGTATCGGTATACCATAGATTACCCTTTGAATCGTTTAAGATTGCATGAATAGGGCGGGGTTCAGGATCTGTTTCAAAATTCGGGAGTAGAATGTGACCGTCTTTCCAACGACATAACCCTTTTGATGTTCCTATCCATATAACTCCATCGAGCCCTTCCGATAAAGTAAGAACAACTTCATAAGGTAGTCCATCTTTTACAGTATAACTCTTAAATCGGTATGTGGAGGGATCTAATATGTTAATTCCTTTCCCCGTGGCAAGCCAGATTTTACCTGACTTGACTTTTAGTATATTGTAAATATTATTACTAATAAGTCCGTCTTTGGTAGAGAAGGTTTTGAATTTTCCATCCATATATTGAGTCAATCCATTATCAGTGGCGATCCAGTATGTACCTTCTTTTTCTTCAATTATGCCCCATATCATATTGTCAGCAAGACCATCATTGGTGGAATAATTGGTTATACGTAATGACTGAAGACGGCTGAGTCCCCTAACTGTACCAAACCAGATATTTCCTTCTCTATCATTATAAATAGAAATAGTTTGTGGATCCAAAAATCCGTTTTTGGATCCAAAGTTGGTAAATTTACTGCCATTATAAAGGCTTATACCATTGCCTGTTCCAATCCAGATATAATGATTTTGATCTTCAATTATGGTATAAATTACAGAATTGATCATACCATTATGGGCAGTAAAATTCTGGAATACAATTTTGGGATTCATTGGATTTATTTTGTCGAGGCCATTTATTGTACCAATCCACAAGAATCCTAAATGATCTATTGCAAATGTTTTTACGCTTTCTCCACTTAACCCGTCGGTTATTGAATAATTGTCGAACTTTGGCTTTTTGGTATGTGAAAATTTTTGAATTCGACTTAACCCTTGTTCCGAACCGATCCATAAATTATCGTATTTATCTCGAATAAGGCAATTAATATAATCATCAATCAAACCATTTTCTTTATGGAAAGAAGTAAATGTTTTCCCATTAAAACGACATAAGCCACCATGAGTACCAATCCATAAATTTCCGTTTTCATCATCTATAATTGATGATATCCGGTCATTTGGGAGACCATTTTTGCGTGTATATGCTTGAATACCATTTTCATCCTTACAAATAAGGCCAGCGCCTCTTGTCCCTACCCAGATTTTTCCATTAATATCTTCAAAAATAGTAATAATAAAATCGTTTTTCAGTCCTTTTTTCTCATCGAAAACAGGTTGAAATTCCTTTCCATCAAATAAACTCAAACCCAATTCGGTTCCTACCCAGATGTATCCTTTTGAATCCTGGAAAATACGTGTTACGAATGAAGATTGAAGACCATTCTTTCTTGTATAATGGGTTAATGGAAGTGTTTGAGAATATACATGAAGCGATATCATCAACAAGGCTATCAATGGAATTGTATGTTTCCAGAATTTTTTTCGAAAAATCATATCCATATATCTTACAAAAAAAATGACACACATGCAAATAAAAAATGTCACTTCCTGAATAAATTTTAGTGTTATAAAATATGACAAAAATCAATGATTGAAAACAATGATTTATAGGATATTTTAATACTTTTTTTGAATTGTCAGCATAAACATGTTGTAATATTATATTGCATATTGATTTTTTCTCTTTATAATTGATAATTCTTCAATTTGAGGAAATCTCTTGTTTTTTTTATCATTTTTGCTGTAACACTTTATTCCATTTAAATTTTGGTGTATTTTTAAAATAATTTAATATTTATATATAATGAGGGTTTTCAACCCTTAATTTTCTGGCATGAGTTTTGCTTATATAAGGTATTCAATGAATAGGAAGAAAAACTGATATCCATAAAAATCTAATGGAGGTTACACCAAAATGGATAATATCATATTTGAGAAGCTTTCAACAGAAGAATTAGAGAATGTATTAGGCGGACAAGACGTTATCATTATTAGACCTATTATTGATTGCGCGCCATAAGAAAGTAAAAATTATAAGAAAGTCAAGTATTTTTTAACTCACGCATCGGATGTATTATCATCTTTCACTAGCTCCATTTAATCAGTTTTTTTTCTAAATTCAACACTAATATAGTGTCATACAAATTTAACTAAATTCCTGGCTAAATAGATATTTATCTTATTTCCAATCATCCGAAATTTTCATCCCGACAAAAAATATTTTACCATCGAGATTTTAATTTTTCATGGAGGTTATTAAAATGGATCAAAACATTATCTGTGAGTCAATCATGTTTGAACGTTTGACTTTAGATGAACAAGAAAAGGTAAAAGGTGGAGAAATCCAGGAAGATTCTAGTACACTAAGGCCAATTTTAAGTTGTTGCCCCTAAATCCAACCCAAAAAACCCCAAAAAAACTTAATATCCTGTAATCCGAATGACCGTATGAGTGTCTGATACATCAGATTTAAGTATCAATCATACGGTCATTTTTTTTTATATAGTATTTTAGAAAAGCTAAGATGAAATTCTGTTTCTAATTCTTGAAGTTTAATTCTGTATGTGGTAATATTATCCTTCATTTCGATTGTGAAATGCACAGTGTGATCGATATCCGCTAATATTTGTAAAGAATAACTTGCTATTTGTTCCTGAAATACAAAAAGAAAAGATTAAAATATGATTTTCTGGGTATTACCGAATTGAAGTAAAAATGTCATATTTGCGGTTATTTGTCACTATTTAGACGAATCGATTACGGAGATAATTATGACCACTAAACCGAAATTTTTAGCAACTGGGATTGGAAGTATGCCATTTACTGATCCCGAATATGCTGTGGGAGTTTCACTCTCTCACTTAACCGAAGCTCCTTTCTGGCCTCAATTACCACGCATGGGTTTAAACGAACAAATGGAGATTCAATATTCGGAAGGAATGCCCTGTGTACAAATAGACCATGAAAAAGGGCGTATGTATTTTAATACCTCAGGTGATTACTCAGAATCTTTCGCCGAATTCTATGAAGCCTATATGACTGCTATGGACCCTGATTCAGGAACAGGAGATTGCTCATACGTATCAATAACTCCAGAATTTTCCAGAGGTATCGGTATAATGGAAAAACGTCTCCAAATGCTAAATAAAAAATTGCCTTTTGTAAAAGTTCAGGTCACCGGTCCTTGTAGTTTTGCACTTACAATCGTTGATGAAAATAAACGAGCTATTTATTATAATGAAGAATTCAGAGATTTAATTATAAAAGCACTTGCGATGAAAGCACGATGGCAAATTCAAAAATTCCAACCATACGCTGAAAAGGTAATATGTTTTATCGATGAACCGATTTTATCCGCTTTTGGGAGTTCTACTTATATTTCCGTGAAACGGGATGATGTTGTGTCTCATTTGTCCGAAGTTATCGAAGCGATTCATCAAGATAATGGTATTGCAGGTATCCACTGCTGTGGAAATACAGAATGGAGTATTCTGATCGACGCCGGTGTGGATATTGTAAATTTCGATGCCTTCGGATTTGGTGAAACGATAGCCATTTACCCGGATGCAGTGAAAAAATTCCTTGAGAATGGGGGGATGTTGGCATGGGGAGTCGTGCCTACGTCTATCGCAATCCGCGAACAAACTGTAGAGACTCTGACTGCCCACCTTGAAAAAATGATAGATAATCTTGTTTCCAAAGGGATTGATAAACAGCTTATTGCTGAACAATCAATTCTGACTCCATCATGTGGAACAGGTTCCATGAATCCAGAAGATGCAGAAAAAGTTTTTGAAATGGTGTCGGCCCTTTCGAAAGTCATGAAAATAAAATATGGATTCTGATTCGTGAAATATCGATTAGAGTAAAATGTAATGAAATTGGCAATATCTGGTAAAGGTGGAGTAGGTAAGTCTTCTCTTGCTGCTGCCCTAGCGTTGTTAATGGCAAAGTCTGGGCAAAGAGTTCTTGCGGTCGATGCCGATCCTGATGCCAATTTAGCTGCTGCTCTTGGGATTTTACCGGAAGAACAAAAAAAAATTATTCCAATATCTCAGCATGTGGCGCTCATAGAAGAACGTACAGGGGCAAAAGTCAAACAGTATGGACAAATTTTTAAGCTTAATCCTGATGTTTCCGATATAGCAGAGAAATACGCATATAATATTAATAATATTGCACTGCTTGTCCTGGGTGCTGTGGAACAAGGGGGAAGCGGATGTGCTTGCCCGGAAAATGTACTTATCCGTTCTCTTATCTCAGATCTTATTTTATATAAAGACGATTCCCTTATTATGGATTTGGAAGCAGGAATCGAACACCTGGGACGGGCTACTGCACGCGGTGTAGATACAATGATCGTAGTGGTTGAACCGGGACAACGTTCGATTGATTGCTCACATAGAATTATCGAAATGTCTTACCAGATCGGATTAAAAGATATCCGATTGGTTGCCAATAAAATAAATGGACCCAGCGATGAGGCTTTTATTCGGGAGACCCTTTCGGATCATGACCTTTTAGGAATAATACCGTATTCGGAAGAAATCCGAAAGAATGACAGGAATGGTCTTTCTGTACTTCATAATATCAATCCCTCGACAATGAAATGCTTTGAAAGTATATTAAATAAATTACAACAACCTCTTTCATCTCGAGAGGGAAATCCATGAGCTTTTTAATTGCAGTAACCGGAAAAGGTGGGGTAGGTAAAACCACTATTTCCGCACTTCTGGTTACCCGCTTAATTGCTTTAGGAAAAAAACCCGTTCTGGCTGTTGATGCAGATCCCAATACTTGCCTGGATTCTCTTCTGGGTGTTACTGCTTCCCAAACCGTTGGGAGTGTTCGTGAAGAAACTCGGGAAATTGCAGGTAATGGATTAGCTTCAGGCATTTCAAAACAGGAATTGTTGGAATTGAAAATCGGACAATGTCTGGTTGAAGCCAGGGATTTTGATCTAATTGCCATGGGACGCCCGGAAGGTCCGGGTTGTTATTGCTATGCCAATAGCGTACTTAAATCGGTATTATCGGAAATTTCTTCACAGTATCCTTTTGTCGTTCTGGACAATGAAGCCGGATTAGAAAATCTCTCCCGCCGAATCGTTCAAAAAGTTGATTTACTAATAATGGTTTCCGATACTTCTTATCGCGGACTGGAAACCATACGTCGTCTTCATTCTCTATCGAAAGAAATGGAAATCCATTATGATCGTCTTGCCATTGTTCTCAACCGAATGCGAGATGAGCGGTTTCCTCCTCTTACGGAATCACTAAAAAATGATACAGGGGCTGATATTATCATCGGACTACCTGAAGATATTCCGTTGGCTGACATGGCTGAAACCGGCAATAATATTTTCTCACTTCCCCACGATAACCCACTTAATGCAAAAATCGATGCATTTCTTGAAAATATACTGATAAGGTAATCTATAAATATTTAATTGAATATAAAAGATTTATTATTAAATAAATATTATAAAGAGTGCAAATGAAACGTATTTATTGCAAAATAGAGAAATGTTTGGCATGTCGTTCCTGTGAAATAGCTTGTGCTTTGGCACATTCCGAATACGAAACCTTAGTGGATACACTTCGAGATCAGAAAGGAGTTAAACCCAGGGTTCATGTTCAATTTGTGGATGAGGAAGGAACATTACGAAAAGTCCGAGCACTTGCAATACAGTGTCGTCACTGTGATGAACCTTTATGCGCGCAAGCATGTATTTCAGGTGGAATTAAAAAAGATGAAGAAACCGGAGAGATTATTGTCCGGTTAGATAAATGCGTCGGGTGCTGGTCTTGTATCATGGTGTGCCCCACCGGTGCAATTTCAAAAAATGAAAATATGCACCAGGCTCTCAAATGTGATAACTGCCCCGATAAGGAAATTCCTTCCTGTATTGTTGCATGTCCCACCCATGCTCTTATACAAGAAGAGTATGATTCCCCCCAGAACCATGAAAATTAGTATTAAGGAGTGCTCATGAATTTTTTAATCATCGGTAACAGCGCTGCAAGTACATCGGCAATCGAAGCCATTCGAAAGCATGATTCCACCTCCTCTATTGTTCAATTATCGGATGAAGAGTTTCCTCTCTACTCCAGGTGCCTGCTTTCATATTATATTTCCAATACTATAAAAAAAGAAACCCTTCTTTATCGAAGTAAAGATTTTCACCGTGAAATGAATGTTGAGCTTTATACAGGAAAAGATTTTTATGCTACTCGCCTCGATGTTGAAAAAAAAGAGGTAATCTGTAAAAATAACCGTGCTTTTTCTTTTGACCGATTACTCATTTGTACCGGTTCTTCACCTCGCATTCCGAATTCGATCGATGAAGGGATAGAGGGAATTTTTGCTTTTCGGAATATTGCCGATGCTGAACGTATTCTTGAAAAAATCCCGGTTACACGAACCGCTGTTGTTATGGGGGGAGGGTTAATAGGGATAAAAACAGCATTGGCTCTTAATACCGCCGGGATCCGTACATTTGTGGTGGCTCGTTCCAATTATATATTATCTCAGATGATCGATCCTTCTTCTGCTCAAATCGTTTCCGATCATCTTCGAGAACAGGATATTCAAATTTTTTTTGAAACGGATGTCTCTGAAGTGCTTACACGTAATAATAAACTTGCAGGAGTCAGGCTAAGTGACGGGAAGATTATAGATTGTGAAATTCTTGTTGCTGCTAAAGGAGTTTCTCCCAATACCGGACTTATTGATGGGACATCGATACTTAAAGATTATGGGATTCTTACAGATGCCTTTATGCGAACCAGTAATGAAAATATTTTTGCCGCCGGTGATGTCGCACAGGCTTTTGATATTGTTCTTGAAAAGCAAGCTGTAAATGCGCTCTGGACATCGGCAGTTCAACAAGGACGTATTGCAGGGTTGAATATGGTAGGTCAAAAAACTTCTTATAATGGTGCAATTGGAATGAATTCTCTCAATATTGGGAATCTATCGCTGATTTCCTTCGGGATTACGCATCCAATTGATGATTCCCAGTATAAGGTCCTGGTTAATAATCAACCCCAACGGAATATCTATAAGAAAGTTGTAATTGGGGCTGATAATCGTATTAAAGGAATTATTCTACTTGGAAATAACTCCAATGCAGGTGTTCTCCTCTCGCTTATTCAGAGGAAAACCGATGTCTCTTTATTTGAAGAGGAGTTATTGGATGACCGGTTCAATTTTGGAAAATTACTCAAATATGGTGGAGAATCTGAAATGGACCGGTATTATAAAGGAATGTATTAATTTTTGAATAGTATGTCTGGTAATTTTCGATATTTTTGTTATGTTCATAAAATGAGGTTTATAAGATGAGAGAAAAAAGTTTAGATGGTTCAGTGAATTATTTGCTTGAGAAGGCAAAGCAAAAAGGATTGGAAACGGTCTGGCAGAGATCCCAGCAGCAAGAGCCACGGTGTGGGTTCGGAGAATTGGGGATTTGCTGCCGCAATTGTTATATGGGACCCTGCCGCATTGATCCATTTGGTGAAGGCCCTCAAACCGGTGTATGTGGTGCCACTGCCGAAATAATTGTTGCCAGGAATTTCGGTCGTATGATTGCTGCCGGAGCTGCTGCTCATTCCGATCATGGACGCGATGTAGCAAAAACACTTTTACTGGCTGCTACTCATCCCAATTCGGGATATACCATTCGAGATACGGTTAAATTAAACAATGTTGCAAAATTTTTGGGAATCTCTACTGAGAATCGTTCAAAAGAGGATATTGCCCGTGAAGTGGCGGAAAAAGCCATTGAAAATTTCGGACGCCAGGAAGGTGAAATCCCCTTTATTAAATTAGCCCCGGAAACAAGACAAAACACCTGGCATAAACTCGATGTAGTCCCCAGGGGGATTGACCGGGAAATCGTTGAAATGATGCATCGTACTCATATGGGGGTAGACCAGGATTATAAAAATATTATCCTCCATGGTGCACGTACGGCTCTGGCTGATGGGTGGGGTGGTTCCATGATCGCTACCCAATTGCAAGATATACTATTCGGCACTCCCTCTCCCATTCGTGGACAGGTGAACCTCGGTGTTTTATCTGAGAAAGATGTTAATATTGTTGTTCATGGTCATGAGCCAATCCTATCCGAGATGCTTGTTGCCGCATCGCGAGACCCTCAATTACTGCAACTGGCCAAATCCAATGGAGCAAGTGGTATAGTATTATCCGGAATTTGTTGTACCGCTAATGAAATATTACTCCGTCATGGTTTACCGATTGCCGGAAATATTCTCCAGCAGGAACTGGCGATTAGTACCGGTGCGGTTGAAGCTATGGTTGTTGATGTTCAATGTATTATGCCTGCTTTGCCGGAAATATGTAAATGCCACCACACTCATCTTATTACTACTTCTCCCAAAGGGAAACTTCCTGGTGCAAAACACTTCCCATTCACAGAAGAGAACGCCTACCAGGTCGCCAAAGATATTGTACAGGATGCCATTTTAAATTTTCCAAACCGTGGACAAGTCGATATTCCCAAAGAGAAAATGGACCTTGTGGCCGGGTTCAGTCATGAAGCGATTACGTATATGCTTGGTGGCCGTTTTCGTGGTTCGTATAAACCTCTCAATGATAATATTATCAATGGACGAATTAAAGGAGTTGCCGGTGTCGTTGGATGTGGAAACCCGAAAGTTACCCACGACCGTGCTCATGTTGATTTGGTAAAAGAATTGATTGCTAACGATATCCTGGTTGTTCAAACAGGGTGTTCAGCCGTAGCCTGTGGTAAAGCCGGATTACTCATTCCTGAAGCTGCTCAAAAATATGCGGGAAAGGGACTTGCCGAAGTGTGTGAAACGGTTGGGATACCTCCTGTGCTTCATTCCGGTTCCTGTGTTGATAACAGCCGTATATTGGTTGCCCTTTCCGAAATGGTAAAATCCGGTGGCCTAGGTAAGGACATTTCCGATCTTCCTGTTGCAGGTGCCGCGCCGGAGTGGATGAGTGAAAAAGCAATCGCAATCGGTCATTATTTTGTCGCATCCGGGGTATTTACCGTATTTGGAGTGGGACTTCCGGTGCAAGGTAGTCCTGTATTTAGTGATTATTTATTTAAGGAACTCGAATCCGTATTCGGTGGAATGTGGGCAGTTGAACCTGATCCCGGAAAAATGGCAGATATGATTATTCATCATATAAACTTGAAGCGTAAAAAACTCGGAATAGAAAAAGGAAAAGAGCGAATCCTTTACGACATGGATATGAGACGCGAGTTGTCGTTATAGAGATCAAATATGTTCCTATTAAAAAGTAATACAGAAGTTTTTCAGGGGTCCAGGGGGCGGTTTTGCAAAAAAGCCCCCTGGTCGTCGAATGTATTAATAAAAAATTAGAGGTCGAACGATGTCGAAATTAATTGCAACACGAGCCATACGTGGCGCGCATAAGGTCGTCGAACGTGCAGAGCGAGAATTAATGATGGCTCTGGACTTAAAATCACCACAAACTCCCGTTAAATTTCCCAATACCGCATACTATTTACCTATTTCTTACGGAATGTTGGGGATGAAGATTGAAACCCTCGGAGGGTTAAACGAATTATTACAGGAAGCCAAACGGTTACTTCCTCCCATTCCCGGGGATCAATTATGGCTTCCGTTTTTAGGCAATACATTGGATGCCGGTATGGCCACATTATTCGCCGATGAAATTATCGAAGCCATAAAATATACGCAAGATCCACTTCCATATGTAACCGAAGCCAACCCCACCGATTCCAATCTTTGGCTTGGAGCAGCCAATGATGTCATCATGAGGGAGCGCGGAGTGGAATTTGTCGATGGCACTGCTCCCGGTTTTGCAGCCTGTGTCGGGTATTGTCCAACAAATGAAATTGCAGTAAAAATTGCTCGCGAATTGCAAGAAAAGAATTTATATGTATTTCTTGCAGCCGGAGCCGATGGAAAATCAATGGCGCAGCAGCTTCGAGAGGAAGGCGTTCAACTCGGTTGGGAAACCCGGTTAGTTCCTTTTGGCGATGATGTAACGGCTGTTATTCATGCCCTCGGTTTTGCTACACGTGCAGCGCTATCGTTTGGCGGAGCGAAACCCGGTGATTATCAGAAAATACTTGCTTATAATAAAAACAGGGTTTATGCATTCGT
>JAKAGC010000576.1 GCA_021817755.1 Acidobacteriota bacterium
AATTGAAGAATTGGAATCTGAATTAGCACATTATCTAAGCAAGAAATCACCATAATATAGAGGCATTTTTTTTCAATCTTTTCATGGATAAAATTTCTTTAAATAATAAAAAAAATGATAGTCACGTTTTGGTAGCGTTAAGAAAAATGTAATGATTTCTTCACCCTTGAATTTGCTGGAAACTTATGATCTAATCAAATTTTGGATTTAAGCATATTCAGAGCTTTCTGCCTGCCGGAGGCAAAAATCAAACTTTAGTAAGTTTTCCCCAGTTATTACCTTTTTCAATTTTTACTTTCACCGGGACCCGAAGCGGTATTGCATTCTCCATCTCATACTTCACCATTTTAAAAAGAACCTCTTCTTCTTCGGGTGGGTATTCGAAAACAAGTTCATCGTGCACTTGCATTACGAGCTTACTTTGCAGGTTCAACTTTTCCAATTGCTGCGAAATACGTATCATGGCTACTTTGATTATATCTGCTGCGCTTCCCTGGATGACTGTATTGATAGCGATACGGTTACCATTCTCTTTTACAGTGCGATTGGAACTGGTTATCTCAGGGATATCCCGGCGACGTCCGGAAATGGTTTTAACTTCGGGTTCCTTTTCTGCCTGGGATATCACATCTTCTATAAATCGTTTTACTCCCGAATATTTCTCGAAATACATATCGATAAAGGATTTCGCATCTTTGTAACTTACTCCCAGTTCTTTTGAGAGCGAAAATGGACCTGTTCCGTAAAGAACAGAAAAATTGATTATTTTGGCACGTTTTCGTTTTTCCTGGGCTGTTGCAAACAGATCGCCTCCGAAAACAGTATCAGCAGTATGTTGATGAATATCGAAATCCTTTTCGAAAGCTTCCATTAAATTGGGGTCCTGCGAAAAATGAGCCATTACTCTCAATTCGATCTGGGAATAATCCGCAGCCATTATAAATTTCCCTTCTTCGGCAATAAACGCATCGCGGACATTAATACCTTCGGTTTCCCCTACCGGAATATTTTGGAGGTTGGGATCAGATGACGACAAACGGCCTGTTGCTGTTACGGTTTGATTATAAGAAGTATGTACTCGATTATTACTATCTACTGTTTCCAGTAAGCCCACAAGGTAAGTGGATAATAATTTTTTATAGGTACGGTAATCGATAATTTTTGCGACAATGGGATATGATTTTAATTCGTTTAATACTTCGATATCGGTTGAATAAGATTTTGTTTTCTGGGTTTTTTTCTGAGTGGGTAGCCCCATTTTTTCAAAGAGAAGTTCACCCAATTGTTGGGTGGAATTCAGGTTAAATCTAACTCCTGCAATATCGTAGATTTCCTGTTCCAGTGCAATAATCTTATCTTCCAGAATTCGGGCAGATTTTTTTAGGAAACCCACATCGATTTTTACTCCGACTCTTTCCATATCTGTCAATACTTTAATTAGAGGCATTTCGATATTGCAATATAATTTTGTCAGTTCTTTTTCCTTAATCGAAGGGTCCAGGATTTCTACTAGTTTCAAGGAGAGGTAAGAATCATCGATACAATATCTTCCCACAGTTTCTACATCAACATCGATCAGTAATTTTTGAGTTTTCCCTTTTCCTGTGAGTTCTTCGTACCCGGTTTGTTTATAATTAAGTAATTCAAAAGTCAGGTCTTTTAATCCGTGGGTTCGGCGGTTGGGATGAAGGAGATATGACATAATCATCGAATCATCGGCGGCTCCTTGTACATCGATACCGTGAAAATTGAGATTTAATATATCGAATTTAAGATTATGGCCGATTTTACGAATTTCCGGATTTTTAAATGCATCACTGAGATGACTTTTGAAGTCCTCCAATGTAATTGAAATGCCATGAGTTTCAGCCTGAGTTTTAGAAACTCGTAGAGGAATGTAGTAACCTTCTTCTTTAAAAGAGATAGAAACTCCGACGATATCTGCTTTGAAGAATTCGAGGGCCGTAGTTTCCAGATCGAAAGCAAAATATTTTTCTTTAATAATTTTATCTTTTAATTCAATAAGTTCAGCAGGGGTTTTTACTATATGATATCTTATATCGAGAGTAGAAGGGGTATCGGTTTTTTCTATTAAAGTGGGGGCCTCTTCAAATCGTTTCAGTAAACTATTGAAAGAAAACCGGCGGAAAAAATCCAGTAATTCGGGTTTTATTTCATCTTTGAACTGTCTGGGTTCAATGGGACCGGATGGAATTTCAGGAACCAGTTTAAAATCGATTAGTTTCCTGGAAATTTCGAGTAATTCCATATTATCCCGGATGCGATTTCTATTTTTTTCATCCAGTTGATCGAGGTTATTAAGGAGGTTATCGATAGTGGTAAATTTTTCAATTATTTTTATTGCCGTTTTTTCACCGATCCCCGGAACTCCCGGGATATTATCGGAAGTATCACCGGTTAGTGAGAGGTAATCAACTACTTGATGAGGTAGAATTCCAAAAAATTCTTTTACTCCTTCCGGATCTAATTTCTGTTTTGTTTTCGGATGGTAGACATAGATATGATTTCCTACCAGTTGAAACAAATCTTTATCTGCTGAAAAAATAAATACATTGTTTTCTTTTTGCGCTTCCCATTTGGAGCAGTAAGCAATGATATCATCGGCTTCGAATCCGGGAATTTCAAATAAATGAATACCCCGTAATTCCAGGTATTCTCTTACCCAGGGAATTTGTTGAATTAATTCTTCCGGTGGGGCCTGGCGTTTTGCTTTATAAGGTTCAAACATCAGGTGGCGGAAGGTTTTCTCTTTCGAATCAAATGCTACGGCAATGCGATCGGGTTTTTCGTCACGGAGTAGAGCTTCGATGCGGGTAATAAATCCGAATAGAGCTCCAGTAGGTTCGCCTTTAAGAGTTCTTATATTTCGATTCGAATAGAAGGAACTAAATAGCAAATACATACCGTCGATGAGAAAAATACTTTCAGTCATCGGTTATTCGGTATTACTCGATTTCCTGGGTATCTTCCTTTGGAAGATCCAATTCTTCCTGTTGTGAAAGGAAATCCAGGACCATTTCATCCAGGGAGTTATCTTCCATAACCTGAGTATCAAGCGAGAGCAGATGAAGAAATTTCCCGCCTTTCAATTCTGAGATTACCTGATCGTGTTGGGTTTTCATCATCGCTTTGATGCGTTTTCGGGCGTCTGTTTTTTTCAGAAGATGACTATAGGAAATACGCCTGGACAAAAGTATTTCACCACTGTGATACACCAGGGTTTCAACTTGAGGGTTACTTTCGCCTTTGTCTTCGGTTTGGATATGGAAGACTTCGTCACGATATTTGATATCAGTATTAAATCCAATAATCATGATGAGATGATAAAGGAAAATGTTTTTCTTGTCAAGGGTTTTTGTTCATATTTCACAATTAAAAAATCAAAAATGACTGTTTTTTGTGAGAATTTATATTTGATTAATTTTAGATCATCATTACTATCAGACGCGGGAATACATCTTTTTTCACTTTTAAAATTTGATTAATTCAGTAAGACAGTTTTGCTTTTTTTGAATATCATTCAGAAAAAATATTGAATTCACTTTCCTTGAACTGGGCGCCCGATACCAATAATAAATGAAGTGATATTTTTACTATCTTTAATATGTATCACAGGTTTAATAACTCAAT
>JAKAGC010000577.1 GCA_021817755.1 Acidobacteriota bacterium
GGTCAGGGTCTTGCCGCACCCGGACTCGCCGACGACGCCCATCGCGGCGCCCTCGCCGACGGCCAGGGCGACGCCGTCGAGGACGAGCCGGCGGCCTCCGTCGCCATCCGGGAGCGAGACGGCCAGGTCCTCCACCTCCGCGATCGCCGGCATGCCGCGATTCTACGCGCTCCGCCCGCCCCGGTGCCGCGCGCTCTCCGGCGCTTCATTCCGCGGCGGCGCCCGGTTAGCATGCGCACAGGAGGTGGCCCGTGCCGCTGACCGGTGAGGAGTTGCTGCATCGCCCCTTGTTTGATTTGTCGTTTTTTGACGATCAAGGCATCCAACGCAGTAATCAACGCATCCACATCACCCAATACCTCAGCTATCGCTTGTTGTTCTGGTAATGATGGTAAAGCGTTTTTTATACTCTTTAGAGATTTGGTGTCAATATTGGGAAATGTAGAACCTGAAGTTAGTTTAAGAATGCTTTTAACTGCATAGTGCAATATATATTCAAGAAATATATTATTTGAATTGCTTTTTGCTCTTATTGCTGCAACACCACGTCCAATACAATATAAATTATTAGAAATATTTATTCTACCCGTTGAACTTCCTCTTATACAGATTAAAATATCTTTTTCTCTACAATATTTAGTGGGTAGAGTAGTCCATTGAATTTTTATTGGATATCTTTCAGTAAATTCTGTAGGGCCATTTATTAAAGGGACACCCATTTCATGTTGATTATATGAGCTACCAATAGGTGATTGTCCCATAATTATTTCTGCAAAATAGTCTAAAGTACAAATTTCCCAGTCGGAGGGAATAATACCAACCTCTGTCTGTTTATAACCATTAGGGATTTGCACATTTTTTACCATTCGAACCCCATCCGCTTGAGATGCGTATCGACTTTTAGTGTCAGTTCCTCTACCTGGGTATTCAATCGGGACAGGGGTACTTCATACCGCTCGGCGAGTTCCAAAATCCTCCGGGTGAGATGCTGAGAAACCCGTTCCAATTCGCCGGTGATATCCTCGCTCAATTTAGCCATCCATTTATCATCCACCACAAGGGATTGGATATCTTCGGCGGTAAAACTCTTATACCGGTTAATGGCTTTTCGGTCCAAATCCGTGCGTGCATCTTTTATTTTTTTGCCGGTTTCAACTTCCTGATCCAATAAGGCTATATATGCTTTTAATATGCCGAGTTCTTCGATTGAATTCTTGTCATTCTTGATCTCTTTAATGCGTTCTGACACGATGCGGCCTGTAATTTTCCCGCTCTCTGTTTTCAACGGTTCGAGGAAGCCCTCTTCACCCCCATGCTCCTCTTCCATCTCCTCCTTTTGTCGGGTGATATCGTCTTTATCTGCTTCCAGTTTTTGCAAGGATTTTTGCTCTAATTCAAAATACCGGGCAATTACCAGTGCTTTGGGTAAGAGATCGCAATCGTATTCATCTTTTTTGTTCTTTACCGGTGCAGGTTCGGCTTTCCACCCATCGACTGAAATGAGATATAGATCATCTTGCATGGTATCAAGCCAATAAGTCATGAGATGCTGGTACACATCATAGGCATCGATAAGGGGTGCGTTTTCAAAGGAATGGAGTAAATCCTCGGATAACCCACGGATAATCTCTTTGGGTTTAATGTTGATATCGAGTTGTTTGAGGTAAGTGGATTGGCGGTCTTTCCATGAATCAAAAATCTTAGTGACATCATGGGTATACGTTGTAAATTCCGAATGAGAGAAAATGGTGGATTTGATTTCATTTTGAGGAATTTGTAACGCATAATACCCACTACGGGATTCAGGGAAAAAAAGCACATTTTTCAAAGAAGGTAAAACAATCCAGTAATTGGTGAGGACGTCGATATCGCCGGCAGGAATGCCGCCTGATAGATGAGCCTGGATATCGTGGATATCTTCGGGTTCCTGTGAATCGATGTAGCGGGGGATATTGAGGTTATATGCATTCTCTTTGATTTCTTGAGTGGATACCATGTGGGAATAGCGGGGGATTTCGGTTTGTTTATTAAAAACATCGACAATTTTATGAATATCCTGTTCGCGGAGCCGGTTTTTATTGCCATCTTTGACAAATCCTTTACCGGCATCGATCATGAAAATCCCCTTTCGTGAGGAGGCGTTTTCTTTATCGAAAACAATAATACAAGCGGGTATACCGGTGCCGTAAAAGAGGTTGGGGGGGAGCCCGATAATGCCTTTTATATAGCCTCTTTCAATGATGTTCTTGCGAATTTCACCTTCGGCATTGCCGCGGAAAAGGACACCGTGAGGCAAAATAATCGCGCCTTTACCTGTACTTTTCAAGGAACGTAAGAGATGGAGCAGAAATGCATAATCACCGTTCTTTTCAGGGGGTGTTCCAAAACCATCAAACCGGCGATAGGGATCGTTTTGGACATCCACACCGGTTGTCCATGCTTTGAAAGAAAAAGGGGGATTTGCCACTGCAAAATCAAAGGTTTTTAAATCAATGGATTTATCTTCTTTAAATTGAGGATCGGAGAGGGTATTTCCTTGTAGAATATTGGCTGTGGTATGATTATGGAGGATCATATTCATTTGAGCTAGTGTACGGGTAGATATATCCATTTCCTGGCCATAAATGGAGATACCGTGAGGGGCTTCATCTGCTGCTTTGAGGAGGAGAGATCCGGACCCACACGTGGGATCATAAAGACTTTGTGTCTGGCTGGTACTTTTATCGATACCAATGATTCTAGCAATAATGCGGGAGACTTCGGCAGGGGTATAGAACTGGCCTTTACTTTTTCCGGATTGAGTGGCAAAATGCCGCATGAGGTATTCATATGCGTCACCGAGTAGATCATCGCCGCCAGTACGGTTTTTGCTGAAATCCAGGGCCTCATTTTCAAAGATGGCAATGAGTTTTGTGAGCCGGTCTTGAAGGGTTTTCCCATCTCCTAGTTTGGTTTCATCGTTAAAATCGACTGTATTAATAGTCCCACCCAGATTATTTTCGAGGGCAAGCCGGTCTAAAATAAAATTAATCTGCTTACCGATATCCTTTTTACCCTTTAACAATCGAATCGCATTGAAACTGGCTTCAGGAGGAACCACGAGCAGAGAATCCTTCTGACTTTCGGCTTTATCGGAAATATATTTAATAAATAATAGTACCAGGATATAGTCTTTGTATTGGGAAGCATCCATTCCGCCGCGAAGTTGATCACAACTTTCCCAAATTGAATTGTACAATTCGCTTTTCTTTATAGCCATTTAACCTCCTGGTGGCATGAAAGAATTGTTTCATTACAGTAATTGTGAAACTGGAAAATAACTGTAATCCTACATATATTTTATTATAATTTAACGGGGCTCATTTTGTCAAATCGAGATATACTGCCGTTCCTTCACATAAAAAATGAAGCTGTCTTCTCTCAGAGATAAGCTGTCTTCTATTTGAATGAAATTAACTTCATTCTGATTGAAACTGTCTTCACTCTGAATGAAATTGACTTCATTCTGATATACACTACCTTCACTCTGAATGAAGCTATCTTCACTCTGAGTGAAGCTGTCTTTATTCGGAAAGAAGCTGACTTCATTATTTAATCAAATGTCTTCACTTTTTGGGAAGTTAACTTCATTCCTAGAGAAATTAATTTCAC
>JAKAGC010000578.1 GCA_021817755.1 Acidobacteriota bacterium
TGTAATTTGAGGTGACTGAATAACAGGTTTGATAGGAACCTGATGAGAAGGTTTTGATGCATTAACTCTATGACCGGATGTTACGGATGTACCGGACTTGAATCCCAATAATAATAAACAGAGAATTAGAGGAATAAGTATAAATAAATAAATTTTTTTTCTCATGGATTGATATCTCCTTTAATTATTTTAGTATCTCTGGTGGGTTATAACACAACCTGATTATTATAACTTAATATTGAGTGAAAGTCCAGGTTTTAATGTGTAAAATTTTGTAGATACAACCTAATTTTTACTTGTTTTACCTTTAATACAATTTGAATTTTTAAAAGCTTTATTTTATAGAATATTATCATACTCTTTGAAATTTAATCTTTATGACCTTCTACTTTTAGAAATTTAGGAAATTTTGGAAATTTAGGGGACAGGCAAGAAAATGACTACCAATTACCCGAATTGCATTTGACTACAAATATTTAAATTGTTACAATATTATTTAGTGCAATTATAAGGAACGAGTTCCTATAATAAAAAATCAAATTAAAAAGGTACAAAATGAAAAAATTCTTCTTTTTATATGTATTACTATTTTTCTCAATACTATCATTTCCCCAGGAAATTGTAAAAAACGGTTTATTGCCTCAACATCCCAATTCAGATATGGGAAGAGTTGTAAATCTTAAACAAGTATTTTCTATAAAAGATAATGGTGAAGAGTATTTCTTTCGTTCTCCTTTCGGTTTAAAGGTAGCACCCGATGGAGGTGTTTTCATTATGGACAATAAGGAGTTTTTACAGTTTGATTCAAAAGGAAATTTCATTCGTAATTATTTCCATTACGGACTCGGACCTTCAGAAATGACTTTTCCGTCCGGTTATCAAATATACAAAGATGAAATAATATTTTTTAATATGTCTCCTAATAAATTGATCTGGTTCGATAAAAATGGAAACTTTAAAAAAGAAAAACGGATTTCTTTTAACCAGGATCTTGAGTTTTTATTTTCAAATGGAGAAATTTTTATCTTTAAATCTCAAGCACCTCCAATTATAAAATCAGACCTTTCAATAATCGATACACAGGAAAAGTTTCTTTCTATTTCAAGCGAAGGGGATGTAGTAAAAGATAGATTATACGAATATACCTCAAAAGTTTTTGTAGGGCGTTTCAGTGAGAATAACTATTCTAAGATCAACGCTTCTCCATTCCTTTATTGTGAGAATGATTTGAATTCCATCTATTTTTCCAATTCCCAAACTTATGAGATCAATCGGTTTGATGTTGTAACCGGAAAAATTACGATGAAAATTATCCGAAATTACAAGAGAGTAAAAACCTCCAAAGAGGACGAAAAATTTTTTATAAAAGGTGGAATTTTTTTTAATGGAAAAATGCATCGTCCTCCCATCCAGGAATACATTGACGATATTCTAGGCCTTTTCAAAGTAAAAAGCAATTTATGGGTGGTTACATCTACAGTAAATCCTGAAAAGGGAATACAGATTGATGTGATAAATGAAAAGGGAAAATTTGTCGACTTCTTTTATTTAAAATTGCCGGAACATATTTCACCTTATTACTTGATAAAAAACGAGTATGTTATACAGGATGGATTATTCATTTTAATAGAGCGTGATAAGGATTACAATTTTTCAATTGTCTCATACAGGATTGAAATGCCCAAACCATAAAGCCAGATCAATAATCTTAAAATGCCTTATTTAACAATATAACATCATAAGCCATAGAACTTTAACTTTAATGATTCTCAGTTTTTTGAATCAAAATTTAGGAAATTTAGGGGACAGGCAAGAAATTTCCCCCTTTTTAACACAATAGATGTTACTTATATAAATTGATTTTAATAATATGGTAGCATTTTGTATAAAACCGTTTGTGTTGAATTTCAACTGATCTTCATATTGTTGCAATACGAAACTTTTTTTGATATACTGGTATACGGAACAGGTGACAGAATGAAGAAAAGATTTAATACTACGGGTATATGCATTCCAGGGAAACATTATATGGTCGATACCTCCGATAAAATTGGACAGATCGTCGAGATGGTCGATAATGGAGACTATTTTGTAATTAACCGCCCACGTCAATATGGTAAAACCACCACCCTGTTTCTTTTAGAACAAGAACTGAAGAAAGATAAAAAATATCTTGTTCTCGATACTTCATTTGAAGGCATCGATGCCTTTACTACTGCGGATCAAAGTCTTTTCATTTCAACTTTTCTGGACCTTTTGAGAAAACCGCTTGAATATAATGGAGAAAGGGAACTGGTGGATTTTCTCCAGGCTCAAGATTCCATTTTCAATTTTAACAGCTTAGGCAATTTTTTAGCCCAATTCGTCCAAAAAGCAAATCGTTGTGTTGTTTTGTTAATAGATGAAGTCGATAAATCTTCCAATTATCCGGTTTTATTCGATTTCCTGGCGATGCTGCGCTCCAAATACCTTAAACGAAGCGAAGGAAAGGATTATACGTTTCATTCTATAGTATTGGCAGGAGTACATGATGTAAAAAATTTAAAAAGTAAAATCCGGTCGGAAACGGATTCCAGGTATAATAGCCCCTGGAATATTGCGGTTGATTTTAAGATCGATTTGAATCTATTCCCGGATAAAATCGCATCGATGCTGGAAGAATATTCCACGGATACGTCTATAAAAATGGATACTAATTCCATTGCCGAACGAATATATTATTATTCTTCCGGTTATCCTTTCCTGGTCAGTAAGTTATGCCAGATTACGGATAAAGAAATACTATCTCATCTTAAAAGAAATGAATGGCTACCTGAAGATATAGATAAAGCTGTTCAATATGTTCTTACAGAAGAAAACACAAATTTTGAAAGTCTGATTAAAAATCTTGAAAACAACTCTGATCTTTATGATTTTGTATTCGATCTTATTATGAATGGAACCCAGTATCTTTTCAATCTCGATAATCCTGTGATTCATTTCGGAAGGTTATATGGTATTTTAAAGGAAGAACAAGGACGAGTTAAAATTCATAACCGCATATATGAGCAGCGAATATATAATTATTTGTCATCCCGCCTGGAAACATCACGGCATGTAACGTTTCATAATGTTACTCAAAGTTATTTAAATGAATCCGGGGGATTGAATATAAAAAAAATTATATTGAAATTTCAGGAATTTATGAATAAACAATATGGTTTAAAGGATAAGGATTTCCTGGAAAGAAACGGCCGCCTTTTATTCCTGGCTTTTATAAGACCAATAATTAACGGAAGAGGATTCGATTTCAAAGAGGTCCAGGTTTCTGAAGAGAAGCGGTTGGATATTGTGATTACATTTGATAACCGGAAATACATAATCGAATTAAAAATCTGGCATGGCGAAATCTATCATCAAGAAGGAATTCGTCAATTATGTGATTACCTTGATCGACAAGATGAATCCACGGGTTATTTACTGGTTTTTGATTTAAGGAAAGAAACCGGCCAGATGGGGAAATGGGAAGAAATCGATTCGAATAACAAGAAAATTTATACTGCATGGGTTTAAAAAATTTAGGGGACAGGCAAGAAATTTCTCCTGGTTTTTATTGTTGCATATCCATCATGGTGATATTGGGGAACAGGCAACAGCTTTCATCTCA
>JAKAGC010000019.1 GCA_021817755.1 Acidobacteriota bacterium
GTTTTTCAGGCCGAATTATAAAATAAACCAAAAAGGATACGAATATGAAAATTCATGAATATCAAGCGAAACAGTTGTTCAAGCAGTACGGAGTACCTGTCCCGAATGGTGAAGCTGCAGATAGTGCGGACCAGGCGTTTACCGTTGCCGAGAGACTGGGTTACCCCTGCGTAATCAAAGCCCAGGTTCATGCAGGAGGCAGAGGAAAAGCTGGGGGCGTCAAACTGGCTAAAAACAGTGAGGAAGCCCGAAAATATGCAAATGAAATCGTGGGTATGCAACTGATCAGCCACCAGACAGGCCCGGAAGGGAAACTGGTACGCAAAGTTCTCGTTGAAAAAGGACTTGCAATAGCCAGAGAACTCTACATGGCTATTATTGTGGATAGAGAAGGAGGAATGCCTGTAATTATGGCATCCACCGAAGGGGGGATGGAAATCGAAGAAGTAGCCGCCAAAACTCCCCATCTTATAACTAAGGTTCATATTCACCCCTCCGCAGGCTTAAGCGCTTGTTACCAACGACAACTGGCTTTTAATCTGAAACTCACGCCTACTCAACAAAAACCTTTCTTCAAATTAATTCAAGACCTATTCCGTTTATTTCTGGAAAAAGACGCATCTCTCGTAGAAATCAATCCGCTTATCGTTACAACAACAGATGAAATCATTGCGTTGGACGGAAAAATTAATTTTGATGATAATGGGCTATTCCGTCATCCGGATATTGTGGAAATGAGAGATATCCATGAAGAAGAACCGCTTGAAGTAGAAGCATCAAAATACGATTTGAATTATATTAAACTGGATGGAAACATCGGCTGCATGGTAAACGGAGCAGGTTTGGCCATGGCTACGATGGATATTATTAAATACTACGGTGGAGAACCGGCAAATTTTCTGGACGTAGGAGGTGGAACATCTGAAGGACGGGTAAAAGAAGCCTTCAAAATCCTCCTGGCTGATCCGAACACCCGGGCAGTATTCGTTAATATCTTCGGAGGTATTGTCCGAACAGATATCGTCGCCCGCGGGATAGTCAACGCTGTTAAAGATATGGAATTAAAAGTTCCGATCGTTATTCGCCTTGTTGGAACAAATGAAGAAGAAGGCCGCAAAATAATACGGGAATCCGGGATGAATGTTGTTGCAGAAGTTAATTTACCGGATGCCGCTCGTAAAGTGGTCGAACTTGCAAAGGGAGCTTAACATGTCGATACTCATCAATAAACAATCACGCGTATTAGTCCAGGGATTTACGGGAAAAGAAGGAACTTTTCACGCCACACAGATGTTGGAATACGGCACCGAGGTAGTAGGTGGAGTTACTCCTGGTAAAGGAGGCGAACGTCACCTCGACAGACCGGTATTTAATACGGTGGAAGAAGCAGTAAAGCAAGTTGAACCGAATGTGTCTGTAATATTCGTTCCCCCTGCCTTTGGAGCTGATGCGATTATTGAAGCGGCTACGGAAGGGATCGAATTGATTATTTGTATTACAGAAGGTATCCCGACCCTGGATATGGTTAAAGCCTGGAATTTTCTTAAAACTACAAAATCACGACTTGTTGGCCCCAATTGCCCGGGCGTCATTTCGCCAGGAGAATGCAAAGTGGGTATCATGCCTGCTCGAATTCATACAAAAGGAAAAATCGGTATCGTCTCCCGCTCCGGAACTCTTACCTATGAAGCAGTAAATCAAATTACAAATATGGGAATGGGACAATCGACAGCAGTAGGAATCGGTGGTGATCCGATTATCGGCTCCAACTTCGTGGATATCGTTCAATTATTCAACCAGGACCCTGAAACCGAAGCGATTGTCTTAATCGGAGAAATCGGTGGTTCAATGGAAGAAAAAGCAGCCCAGTTCATCAAAGAGAATGTAAAAAAACCGGTGGTTTCTTTTATTTCGGGGCAAACTGCTCCTCCGGGACGCCGTATGGGACACGCGGGAGCAATTATCTCAGGGGGTAAAGGTACTGCTGCAGAAAAGATGAAAACCCTGGAAGAAAATGGTATTCATGTAGTGGTCAACCCGGCAGATATCGGAACTACCTTAAAACGTGCCCTAAAAGGATAAACAGTCATGGATAAGATTAAGATCGGGTATTTCGCCAGCCAAAAAAATGAGGAACAGTATATCGGCGGTGTAATGATTACCAACGATCAATCGATTCCTATCGAATTCAAATACACCGAACCGATTAAACCGACCCGAGTTCATAAAATTATATTCGGGAAGGTTCTCGAAAAATATATCGGAGAAGAAGTTATCAAAAAAAACCTCTTCAAAGAAATTAAAAACGTTCCCTCAATATTCCTTGTTACCGACATCGAACTATTGGGGGAAGACCCTGTAAACCATATTCCAATTGTGGCTATTCAGCCGACTACATTACCATCATTACCCAATCCGGGGGAGTTCCAACGGGTTAAGGATAAAGAAGTCATCGTTCAACCGATTACAAGTAAAAACCCTTTAAAAATGACTTTCTTCTCCCCGGAACCGGATGTCCAGGAAAAAGCGATGAATACACTACGTTCATTTATAGACAAAATAGATATTTATGAACCTTTTACCC
Organism: Acidobacteriota bacterium; assembly: GCA_021817755.1. GTDB lineage: Bacteria > Acidobacteriota > Aminicenantia > UBA2199 > UBA2199 > JAKAGC01. Next base: position 2,585 of record JAKAGC010000019.1, read on the forward strand.
GGATTGATACGGCATTAAAAGCGTTATGTCAGACCAAAAGTTAACGATTCCTCATAAGTTCTTCGCAGTAATCGAAAGAATGGTGAAAGAAACGCGCGTAAAGGACCTCAAATTCCAGGTCCCGGTAAATGTACACGACATGGAGTTTACAATGGAAACCGGTGCATTAGATGTAGAGGTAACGATTGACGCTAACTATGCTGAAATTCCGGTTTCCATTGAAACGACCATTAACGAAGGGGTGGAAGACTTCCACTCTCCAACGATCTGGGATGCAGAAGTGGATAAATTGGATGCGAAAATAGTGGATGAAAAAATCGAATTTATCCATTCGACAACAGTTCAATCAGTTGACCCGGTTTTCGCTCCGACCGTGGGAGTAATCGATTTTTTTAAAAAATTTAATATCAATAACCAACTTATGTATAAGACCACAGTTAAGAATATATCTATGATTAACCCTATTCCAAAAATATTTTCGATTCAAGTAGAATTGTCTACTCGAGCGGTAGTAATGGATAATCTTTACTTCTTCCGTCGATTAACAGTCCGACATAAAACAGCCATTATGTCTATGGTCCCAGAGAAAACACAATTGGGATACTGGCGAGAAGCCATTGCTAAAACTGGAAAGGAAGTACGAAAATTGTCATTAGCGGGTGTTTATTATGGTGTACCTTTTGATTTTATCGAAAATATGAAAATTGATTACACGAATAAAAGTTTATGTTATAATTATAAATCCCAGGCTGTACGTCCGGGAATCACCCGGAAAGACATCGCATTATTTACAGACCTGGAAACACAGAAAACCATTGTGGTGATGAATCGATGAGCGATATTTTAATCCCAGATACCGAAGAATTAACCGTAATTGATGATTCCCGGTCCCCCGATAGTCAAGCAAAACCTTCTAATCCAAAAGGATTCATGTTAACGGTTGTTCAGGGAAGTAACCTTGATTTTGGGAAAATCTTCAATTTTTCTTGCGAGAATATTCGCATCGGAAGGGATAGAGATAATACAATTCAACTGGATGATCGGAAGGTAAGTAAACAACACTGCGAAATAAAAAGCATTCTTACTGACGAAATAGAGCAGTTCTTTATCAAGGACCTGGACTCGACAAATGGAACATATGTTAATGGTGAATTTGTCCGACAAAGAATGCTTGCCACAGGGGATAAAATTTTAATAGGTGAGACAGTTCTACGTTTCAATTATAATGATGAGATCGAAGAGGAATATCATGCAAGACTCTTTAGTTATGCGGCGATCGATTCACTAACAGGATTATATAACCGGCGATATATCCTTAATGAACTTGAAAATCAATACAAAATTGCTCGCAGGAATAAACGTATTTTTAGCATCGTTTTAATCGATATTGACGATTTTAAACAAATTAATGATACATATGGACATCCGGCAGGCGATGAATATTTAAAACATATTGCTTTCAACATCAACCATACCCTCAGAGAGCAAGATATTTGCGGTAGATTAGGGGGAGAAGAATTTATGGTTATATTGCCCGAAACAGATATCGAGGGTGCATTCCAACTGGGAAATCGCATACGAATACGTATTGAAAATAACCAATTGGATCTACAGGGGAACAAACTTAAAGCAACAGTAAGCGCGGGTGTTTCCCAATATGAAATAGAAGACTCCCGGTGCACAGAATTTAAAGAAACTGAAATTACTCCAGGCCATGAACAGATGCTTAAACGGGCGGATGTCGCTTTATATGATGCTAAACGAACAGGGAAAAACAAAGTGATAAAATCTCCCCTTCGGTGCATTTAGTATGATTTATTTTTTTCTTGAATACCTCTTGCAATAGCTGAGTCACAAGAGATGGCGGAAGAGTATATACGAATAAAAGAAATCGGGAAAGGTGGAATGGCGACGGTTTATCTTGCCCGCCAGATTTCAATAAACCGGCTGGTTGCTCTTAAAATACTTCGCAATTCAGGATTGATTCCAATAACAAAGGAATATATTCAACGGTTTTTCAGGGAAGCCCGAATTACATCTCAGTTGGATCATCCAAATATCATTAAGGTAATCGAAAGTAATTATAATCAAACAGAAAATTATTTTTATATTGCGACTGAATATATCGATGGTGGAGATTTTCATACTTTTTTAACAGCCACTTCACGTCCTTTGACAACAGGCTCACTGGTTTCACTTAGAGAAAAGTTACGTATTCTCAATAAAATAATCGCAGCCCTTGATTATGCGCATCAAAACGGGGTAGTGCACCGAGATATCAAACCTTCGAATATACTTCTAACCAAAAACCTGGAACCTAAATTGTGCGACTTTGGTATCGCAGCAACGTTGTGGGGACAGGAAATGCGATATACTCGTACAAATGAAGTCATCGGTACTATGGACTATATTGCCCCGGAGCAAAAAGAAAACTTTAAAGCGGTTGACCTTCGGGCTGATATCTTCTCCATCGGTGTCATTTTATACCAATTGCTTACGGGACAAAAACCCCAAGGCGCATTTCATCCGCCATCACAAATTAATTCGGCTATCCCCCCAAAATTGAATGCGATTTGTATGAAGTGTCTACAAACACTCCCAGTAGATAGATATAAAACTGCCTCAAACCTGTGCCGGGAAATTTCAGAGGTATTGGAAGACTCAGAACAATTCTTCCCAGAAACACCTTCGGCCACTACATTTCTTCCACCTGGTACGTCACCTTCTGCAATCTCCCAGACTCCCCCATCTCCGCCCAGGATTGAAGAAAAAACGGGAGAAACGGAAATTATCTCTAAATCTCCGGTTAAACAAGAAGAAAATGCTACTCAAGTGGATACACGTTTCATGGATTTTTCCCGAATGGTTGAGAAATTAAAAAAGGGAACTCTTTCGGAAAAATTAAAAACACGTACGCCTTTTCTTAAATCTGTAGAAAAAATTTATGAAGACAAGCTTTTACAAATACTTGCTGATTCAGAGACTGAAGGATTATTAAAAGAAACTGTAATCGAAGCTTTGGGCTTGATCAAATCAAAAAAATCCTGCTCTGTTTTAATTGAATTATTATCAGAACCATATTATAATAAAGTAGCCGCGGTTGCTCTCGGCGAAATCGGTTGCCATAATGCGGAGGAAAAATTAGTGAGATTGCTTTTGTCTCGCAATGAACAATCATATATCGCGCTCATCCCATTAGGAAAACTTAACTCCGTAAAATCAGTGGATATTATAGCCGATTTTTTGTCCGATAAACATGCATGGATACGAGATATGGCGGTGGAAGCCCTTGGTATGATCTCAGACAAAAAAGTGATAGGTTTCCTTGAAAGTATTTCGAATAAAGACCCGGATGTGAATATCCGGGCAAAAGTAAAAAAAATTCTCTGGAGGTTGAAAACATGATGAAAAGGGATGGAAAAATGAACTTCACCGGCATTTTAATTATTTTGATAATTTGTTATGGTGCCTTTGTTGCATATAAATTTATCATGGTTCGCGTCGAAAAAGCAGAAATAAAGACTGATGTTGTCAATCAATTGGGTACGATGCGTGGACAGGATTTTACCATCGATGCAGGTGTGGAAGCTATTTATAAAATTTTAAAAGAGCAAGGTATCGCGAATGAAACCGAAAGGATTCGCGTTGAAACAGACGGAGATGATGGGCCGACAACATCTTTTCTGAATGACAACGATGATGATGCGTCAAAAGCTCCACCGCGTATTATTATTTCCCTGAGATATGCAGAAAGCAAATCCAAGTTGATTATCAGCATCAAATACGATACGGTTGTTGATCTCATTTTCTTTAAAACTAAACAAGATGTCGATATCGAAGAAGATGTTTTAACTTACTCATAAAGGATTATTAGACGTCAGATAAACGGAGTATAACGGATATTCGAATTCTCAATCACGAGTTTAGCAGAAATTTCACGTTATTCTCCAGGAGGTGGGCATGTCTTCTGAAAAAAGCAGCATCAAAGAATTAACACAAATTAAAGTATTCGTAGGATTTATCGCCGCCGTTGTAGTGGTGATGATTTTGCATCAATTGCAAAGCATTTTTATCCCATTATTTATGGCATTACTTCTCTATTTCCTGTTTAATGGTGCAGTAAAAAAATTACTGGCTTTTAAAGTTCCGAAATCAGTTGTAATTCTTCTTATTTTGTTTCTCATGTTTATCATTTTTTATTTTTTCGGAGTATTAATCTATTCGAGCGTATCAACCTTTGTTGATAAATTCCCGGAATACAGCCTTAAGATGCAAGAAACACTTAAAACGATTTTCGATAAATTAAACATTCCTATCTCACGTTTTAACGATTATATCGCAAAATTCGATTGGACCCAAAACATCGATACTTCTTCTGTGACATCGATCTTATCGACTACCTTCGGCTCTTTTGCTTCATTCATTGGTAACCTGGTCCTGACATTACTATTTTTAATGTTCCTCCTGGCAGGTCGAGACACACTGACAGGAAGAGTATCTAGCGCATTTGAAGATAAGCGGGCTCGAAAAATTAAAAACGTTTTTGATTCGATTGAAGAACAAGTCCGTCAATACCTGCTTATTAAAAGCTTTATCTGTTTGTTGACCGCCACATTATGCGGGATCATTTTGTTTATCGGAGGATTTGATTTCGTCATACTTACGGCGCTATTAATTTTCGTTCTTCATTTCATTCCAAACTTCGGTTCTATTATGGCCACAGCATTCCCGGTAATGGCCGGATTCTTGAAATTCGGTTTCTCAATCCGGGTCCTGCTGGTAACCATTGGTTTGATGATTACGCAATTTGCAATTGGTAATATCCTGGAACCGAAAATAACTGGAAAGAGTTTGAATCTATCTCCTGTGGTTATCCTGGTAGCATTGATTTTTTGGGGCTTTATCTGGGGTATTGTGGGTATGATCCTGGCAGTTCCCTTGACTTCCGCACTTAAGATATTTTTTGAAAATGTACCGGTTCTAAATCCCCTTGCCGACCTGATAAGTGCTGATTAGTCTTTCACTGAGACTATCATGAAAAAAGAGTTATTCATAAAAATTCATAGATGCGAGCAAGTAACGAGTGAGAAAATCTCCCTGGATATTGAAGGTCTAATAATAGAAGGAGATTATATTGTCCGGGGACAACCGGTTGAGATAGAAATGAATGGAAAGTTCCACCGCCTTGCTGCAATGGATAACGGTAGATTCCGGACAGAATTAATTTTCCCGGTTGTACAAGGGGAGCGGCAACGATTAAAAGCAAGGATACTTGGGCAACTGACCGAAGTACCAGATTTTTCAATAGAAATCGTTCCACCGGATTATGAATCTTATTTACTCAAGCACTCGGCAGCGACTTCCAAATGGGATACATCATTACCTCTAATACTATCTGGAAAACGTGTGGTCATGCGTGGCGATTCGGTTACTTTTCCTACGGGGATTTATGAAGCGACCTCAGATATTCACGTCGAAAGGGGTGGCAGACTGATTATAGAAAAGGGTGTAACAATTGAATTCACCTCCGAATCGGGGATTATATGTGAAGGGATATTAGAGGTTCGGGGAGATAAGGAAAATCCGGTAACATTCACTGCCCGTCAAGCTCACTGGAGAAATGTACTTCTTTTCGGGCGCTATACAGATGGAACACGTTTACAATTCTGTACTATCGAAAAAGGAACGGGCCGATCTTTAAAAAGGGATGATGTTTCCGGTACCTATGTTCCCGAAACTATTTCAGAAGCGTTGGAAAATTGCAACGGCGGAGGGATTCAATGTATTTATACTCATCATTCGGATATTGTATTGGAGCATGTCACACTGCGTGAGAATTATGCAAGGAACGGAAAAGGGGGTGGCGTCTATCTGGAAGATGCCTCCGCTGTGATCCGTTTTTCGGAAATCCTTCAAAATCAGTCGGATGGCGTAGGGGGCGGAGTTTATATCTGCGGCCATGGAAGTGTGGATGCGAAATTCCTGGAAACGGGTATCATCGGGAATAAATCGAAACAGGAAGGTGGAGGTATTTACCTGGAAAGTGTTTCGCCTGAGTTTATGAAATTAAACTTGATTTATAATGAGGCCCATTTTGGAGGGGCTTTATACCATAATAATGTTAAACCGGAACAGTTGCGTTTAAATCAATGCTCAATTAAAGAAAATGTCTCATTGGATGATGGAGAAGATACAGAGGGAATTTGCGGAGACTGGAACAATTAGAACGAATAATCGGATTTAACAAAAAAACGAAGTCCCACAATAATAAATTCCTGCAAGAGAATGGGCAAAGGTATCGGAAATAATAAAACATCCTATTTGGGGTAAATGGCTAAATTAAACATTTTTGGGGAAAAAACGTAATAAGAATTTCAAACGCAATTCCAGGAGGATTATATGACAAATACGCTCAATTCCTCTGATTATGTGCTGGAGCTTGAGCACCTGGTCAAGGATTTCGATGGGAAGAGAGCCGTTGATGATATTTCCTTTAAACTAAAACGGGGAGATATCCTGGGACTGTTAGGCCCAAACGGCGCAGGTAAGACAACGACACTTCGTATGCTCCTGAATATTATCGCTCCGGACTCAGGAATAATTAAAATCCTGGGAGAAACTTTTTCGGAAAAGACAAAGAACCGGATCGGCTTCCTTCCAGAGGAACGTGGACTGTACCGAAAAATGAAAGTAATGGATACGCTTTCTTTTTTTGGGGAATTGAAAGGGATGAAGTCGGCTGAGATTAGAACGAGAGGACTGGAGCTTTTGAAAAAATTTGATCTGGAAAGGTACAAAGACCGAAAAGTCGAAGAACTCTCAAAAGGTATGGCTCAAAAACTGCAATTTATTACAACGATTATCCACTCCCCGGAATTGCTGATCCTGGATGAACCTTTCTCCGGACTTGATCCGGTTAATATCGAACTTGTAAAAGATATCATCCTTGAAATGAAACGTCACGGAATTACAATTATTTTTTCAACACACCTGATGGATTACGCGGAAAAAATCGTAGATACAATGGTTATGATAAATAATGGAAAAGTTGTACTGGACGGAACGCTTTCCCAAGTAAAATCGGAGTTCGGTTCTAATTTCCTTAAAATAAAATATGAAGGGGATGCGACTTTTATCACTTCTTATGATTATATAAAAAATATCCAGGATTATGGTAATGAAATGGAATTTGAGCTGACTAACCTCGAGTATAAAGACACACTGCTAAAAGATCTGATAAACAGGTTATCGATTCATGCGTTCCAGGTAACCGAACCTTCTCTTAACAGTATTTTCATCCGTAAAGTAAGAGAAGGGAATCCTGCTCAAGGAGAACTATAATGAAGTCCTGGATTATTATCAAACGGGAATACCGTGAAATAGTGAAAAAAAGATCTTTTTTGATCTCAACAATTTTAACCCCTGCATTGATGATCGGATTAATGTACCTGCCTGTTTTTCTCTCTAAAGTAGCTCGCCAGGAGAAGATTATCGAAATCATGGACTTTTCCAATTCAATTCAGAAACATTTCATGACCAAATGCAATTCGGATAAGGAGTTGAATAAACAATTACGTTTGACTTTTCGCCCTACCGAACAGTATAAGATAAAACAGCAGAAACTGCTTAATAATTTCGATACTCCAACTAAATCGGGGCAAAATTTTTCTATTGAGATTACCCCAGAATTAAAGAAAAAAATACTGGATAAAAAAATCCACGGACTGCTTATTATCCCGGAGAAAATAAGACAAAACCGAATGGTTTATTTTTTTGCCATAAACGTATCCGATTTTGAGACACATAAATACATTACTTCTTCTATCCAGAAAATACTCTGCGAACAAATCCTGGTCGAACGGAGTATCGATCCGGATGTGGTACGGGATGCTACTGCGGATGTTTCCATCGGAACATATAAAGTGAAAAAAGAAGGGACAGCGAGTACCAGCTCTAAAATGGAATATTTAATCTCAATTTTTATGTTGAGTATCTTATTTTCGGTAATCTTGGGGTATGGTCAGCTCACAATGCGCGGGGTAATGGAAGAGAAAAATAACCGTATCATCGAAGTATTAATTTCTTCAACGGATGCGATTAGTTTATTCTGGGGAAAAGTAATCGGTATCGGATTGGCAGGCCTAACCCAGGTGGGATTATGGATAATACTGGGAGGGCTTTTTGCCTCTCAATCTTCATTGGGTATCGATGCAAGTATTCTCAGCTTTTTAAACCTGGAACTTGCGCTTTATTTTTGCATTTTCTTTATTATCGGGTACTTTATGTATGCTGTAATATTTTCGGTTGTAGGCGCATCGGTTAATACTGACCAAGAGGCTCAACAGTTTTCGGCTCCGATTATCTACCTATTATTGATCCCATTTTTTTTCGGGATGATGATAACACAAAGTCCTGATTCACCGGTTTTTATACTGGCGTCATTATTCCCATTTTTTACACCGATGTTGATGTTTATGCGAATTACCATATCGATGCCTCCTTTTTACCAGGTAGCAACCTCAATCGCAATAAGTATAATAACCACTGTGTTTATGGCCTGGGTGGGAGCAAAGATATTCCGTGTTGGAATCCTGATGTACGGGAAGAAGCCCTCTCTTAAAGAAATGATACATTGGTCACGTTATAAATAACGGACAGATTAATGCTTTATCAAGACTGTTCTTTATTTCGAGAAAAATATTGCCTTTTTAAAGAAAACTGCGTATAATAAATTTTCCAATCATCTAAAATAAGGAGAAAGCCAATGAAGAAGGTTAAATTTATTTTTTTAGGTCTACTGGTTGCAATACTGGCTTCATTAAATGTAGCATGTCTTTCAACACTTGATGCCACTGAAAAAAGTTCTTATGAAGCTGAATATACAAAAATCGGGACCGATTTCCAGGCAAAACTTAAAACCATTGAAAAACGCGAAGAATACAAAGCATTATTAGATCAACGAGTCGCTTCACTTATGGGTCTATTAAAGAAAATGGAAGGTACGAGCCTCCAGGATCAGGATTCATTATTAAAAGGAAAAATCCTGCTTGATTTAAGAAGAGTAGAAGAAGCTCAGAAAATATTCGATGAATTAATTACGAAGAAATCTACTCAAGCGAATGCAGCAAAATTAGAAAAAACGAAGATTTTAATCTTCACTAACAAGGCAATGGATGCATTAAACCTCTTTAAAGCGGTGGAAAATGCACTTCCTAAAGATGAAAACTATCTGGGAGTGATGTTTATGATTAGTGAAGCAGTGGATGACAAAAACATCCAGGTTGAGTATGCAAATAAATTCCTCAAATACGCCCCATCATCAGATGACTATGCTTACCAACGGGTACAGTGTTATGATGTTATTGCCTCAATGGAAAAAGAAAAAGGGAATACTCAAAAGGCTCTTGAAATTCTCGAGAAAGCTCTAAAAACTGAGACCAATATCAATGCAAAACATCAACTGGATTCTGCATATAAACAGATGAAGTTAGTGGGTGCACCTGCTCCTGAAATCAGTGCAGAAACCTGGATCAATTCCGAACCGTTAAAACTGGGAAATCTTAAAGGGAAAGTTGTTGTAATAGATTTTTGGGCAACATGGTGTGGTCCGTGCCGGAAGGTAATGCCTTTACTGGTGGAACTTTATTCCGAACTGAAAGATAAAGGAGTAGTAATTATCGGTTTTACTCGTGTCCAGGGTCAGTATTCGGATGATAAAGAAAACAAAGGAAAAGTATCTCCTCAAGAAGAAATTACTCTAACAAAAGAATTTTTAAAACGCTTCAATATTAATTATCCTTCTGCGATTTCCAATGGAAAAGCAATCCAGGATTCATATGGCGTTTCAGCAATCCCGACGATGATTTTTATCGATAAAAAAGGCATTGTTCGTGAAGTGCAGGTAGGATCGGAAAGTAAAGAAGCTTTAAAAGCCAAGATTATGAAATATTTGAATTAAAGAAAATCTTTTCTAAAGATTCGAATAATTTTAGATATAAACACAAATTGCCCGCTTGTCTTGAGTGTAATTGAAAAAGACGGCGGGCATTTTTCTTTCTGTGGAAGAATTAATCAAATAATGTAAAGCTATTGAAAGGGGTTAAGCACTTTTGGGAAATGGGCGAAAGAAATCGAGTGACCTTCGCCCGAGAGTTTGTGTCCTATAGCACTCAAAATACTTGGAATCAAAATTCAATTCTTGGGGTCTTTCAAGCACTGCTATTCCATCATCTTTCAAAACATTTCTTTTGTAAATCACTTTTAAGGGGTTGGCATACTCGAGTAAACTATAAGGGGGATCGAGAAAGATGATATCGAATTTGAATCCGCTTTTTGCCAACTGGATAATGCTTCGGTTATAGTCTCCCTTTATAATGCGGTAATGATCGGAAGGGACTCCGATTTTATCGAGGTTTTGTTGTAAGACTTTTACATTTTCATTGAGTTGTTCAATAAAAACAACGTATTCTGCTCCCCGTGACAAGGCTTCGATACCGATATTTCCAGTACCACCGAAGCCATCAAGGAAAATGGTTTCACGAATTTCTTCCTGGATAATATCGAAAAATGCAACTTTCAAACGGGAAGTAGTAGGCCTTAAATCCGGGTGGTTCACGGATTTAAGCTTTCTTCCTTTATATAATCCTGCATATATTCTTAACATACCCTAAGAATACAATGTTTTTCCATTTCCGTCAAGGGAAAATTATTTGAAGAATTCAGAATAGCTGGAATAAGGATTGAATAATTCGAGTATTGAGAGTATATTTACTATATGGCAAAACGATTATCCTACGAACGATACCTCTGGTTTCACCAGAAACTGAAACAACAGAAATTTCCAAAATTGATCGATCTGATGGAAAAGTTCGAAATTTCCTCGCGCCAGGCGGCTCGTGAAATCGAAAATATGCGCCTTTTCTTCAATGCTCCGGTGGAATACTCGGCAACAGAAAAGGGTTACTACTATGAGGATGAACATTTCGAATTCCCTGCTCCGATGATCTCGGAAGAAGAGATTATATCCCTTATAATCGCGAAACGAATGTCGGTTACTATCCCGGACGAGCGCCGTAAAAAACAATTAAATGCTTTTTTTGAAAATCTCTCGGCCTATTTCGATCTGGATATGGGGAAACTGGAAAACCGAATTTCTCTTAAAAATGTCCGCTACTCGCAGGTGAATCCATTGGTCTTCGATATGGTGCTCCAGGGTGTAAGTAAATCAAAAAAACTGGAAATCTCTTATTATTCGGTTTTCAATAGAGAAACGACAGAACGGATTATAAATCCGCTTCATCTGGTATTGTATATGGGAAACTGGCATATCATTGCCTTCTGTGAAACGAAACAGGGTATCCGCGATTTTGCTCTCTCTCGTATACGGTCGGTTGTTGTTTTGGAGGAATCTATTCCAAAAAAATATACAGAGATTAATATAAAAGAACAAATGGATAGAGCGCACGGCATCTTTTTTGATGGTGAAAAAAAACAGGTGACGTTACGGTTCAACCGGTGTATTTCAGACTACATCCTGGAACAAATATGGTTTCAAGGACAGGAAATCCGGAAAGAACAGGATGGGAATCTTCTCCTGACCTTTTTTGTAACGGATTTTCGCGAAGTTACCCGGGAAATATTGAGCTTCGGGGGTGATGTGGAAGTCCTGGAACCGGAACCTCTTAAAGAAATAATTGGGTCACATGTGCGAAAACTGAAAGAGATATACGGCAACGTATAAATAGAAGAATATTTTAATTGCTTTTTAACTTTATATCGCCGGTAACTGTTTCAACATTTATAGAATAAATTCCATTTTCGACTACTCCTTTCATGGATGAACCGAAAAGAGTACTATTTTCTACTAGTTCAAAATCACTGGATATAGTACCTGTACGGGACACAAGTTGGATAGAAAAACCGGAGCCTTCTTTTAATGAAATTTTGACATCTCCATTAACGGTTTTTATTTTTACATTTCCAGCCATTACCTTTCTTAATTTAGTACTGATATCGCCATTGATGGAATCGATAAAACAATCGGTCATACTTCCACTAAAATCGATATCGCCATTGTATGTTTTTATTTCAATTTTATTAAAATCTCCTTGCATTTCAACATCTCCATTCATGGTAAATAACGAGCATGCAGCAAGGGATTGGGGTATCTTAATGGTAAATTCTACGGATGCGGAAGTCCTGGTTAATCCTTTTCCTGTTGTAACTGTTACGGAATTGGAACCGGCATTAAACAAGATATCGGGATTATCCAATTCCTGGTTTTTCTTATCCGATTTTAATAAGACTTCTATTGTAATTTCATTTCCCTTAACGGCATCAATTTCTATATCACCTCGTTGAGTGGAGAGTTGAAATGTACCATGGGGATTTATTGTAAAACTTCGCTTAATATTGTTTTCGTATCTATCACCATATACGAGAAATGTTAAACAAAACATAATTACAAGCAAAACGACTATCCTGCTGTTCATAATGCCTCCTTGTATTATAAGAAACGAAATCGGATCTAAAAAGTTCGCATTCTTTACAAATAATTGAAAATATGATAATAATAAAAAATGGAATTAACGTCAATGGTTAATATTTACTTCCTCTCCCTTGGCTCGAATATGGGAAACCGGATTATGCATTTATGCGACGGGGTGAATTTCCTAAAAAAAATCGGTGAAGTAAAAAGTATTTCTTCTGGCTACGCTTCTCTTTCTTATGAAATAGATGATTTACGGGAGGCAGATGTGGTGCGTTTGGATATATTAGTCGCAGAAGAGCCAGTAGCAGCATTTGCGCGTGTG
>JAKAGC010000579.1 GCA_021817755.1 Acidobacteriota bacterium
GAAGAAAAGATGAATCCTTCTTTTAAAAAATATACTTTTAAATCGAATTGAAAATAAACACAACTTTTCAGCAACAGATGATGGAAAAAGATTTTCCATAAGATAAGTGGGAACGGATATAATCTGATAAGCATGAATATCGAGAGAATCGAGTTTTTCAGCGATTTCTTTATTAAAACCAGATGCGATCAGGATAAGATCATAATGGGAAGAAGAGAAGTGTTGAGTAAATTTTTCAAGGGAATAAATGGTTTTGCCTCTAAATGAGCCATTGTAGGAGGAGTCGATAAAGCCCTTTATATGAATATCCCGACGACATTTCAGGAGCCAGGCAAAGAGACTTTTACCTGCCGCCCCGGTGCCATAGATAAATACTCTACTTTTAAGGGGGATACTACCCAATTCGTTAACCGATTCCATTTAATATTGCCTGCACGCCTCAAATCATTCCGTTGGATTTATCCGATTATTAAATGTCAATTGTATATTAACGACGGTGAATTGTCAATTCTTTCGGAGGTTTCTTGTAATTTTTCTTTTAAGGATAACCGTTTAACCCAAAAAAATTCGATAGAAAAAATAATGAAATTAATAAAAACCAAATAAATAAAAAAGGGCGATATAAAATCGCCCTTTAATCGATTCAATGTCATATAAAGAAAAATCTATTTCTCTCTATTTTTATAGAGTATTCATACAATTAATTATTAATGAATTTCGGGTCCGTAGACAAAAACTCCATTAGAGAATATGATATCATTATTATAATCGTTGGGGGAGGAAATAGAATAAAATCCGGTCTGGTCCCAACCGTTAAAAACACCATCTTTCCCGGGCGAGGCTATAAAATAAATATCTTTATTTTTCCCTGTACCGTGTTTATAAAGAAAATCATTACCCCATGCGTCTTTTAAAGGAAGCATTTTAATATGGAAAGGAACCAATTTGGGTTGAATATCGATTATTGTATTCCCGGTTGGAGCTTCATAATTATCAGTCATATAGCTCTCAATGGCAATCCCTATACTTTTTAAATCTCCCATTGTGGCCTTTTCTTTTCCTTTTTGCATTGCGGTTAAAAAATTGGGCACGGCAATTGCAGCAACCATTGCGGGAACAATGGTGGCGGGCAGGAGCACTAATTGCTCCAGGTTAAAGGTATGATTGAATGTAAAGACAAAACCTTCGGGAGTATTCTGAACGACTCCGTAAAGTCCGACTTTTTGGGGAATCATATCAGAAAATAATTTTGAAGCTTCTTCACTTTCAGGACCTTCACCTCCGGATCCTGCCATGGATTTTTTTACTAATCCCATAATTACATTAAAGAGTTCGGTACCGAGATAACGGAAAGAATTCCCTTCTTCAGGTATGGCTTTTGAGAATTTTTTAAATTCTTCTGTTGCTGTTAAACCATTACCTTTATCTTGAGCAGAAAACATGGCATCCACAAGTTTACCGGAAGAAGCAAGAACTAACATATTGCCTTTTTGCACGATAACGGGATCTAATGTAATGGGTAAACCTTGAACCGGAACAGGAATGGAGAGTTTTTTCATATTTTTATCGACAGTGGGTTTGGCAATAGAAATTTTACTCTTTAAAAGGTTAAAAATATAATCATCTTTCACATAAACGACGATTGCAACCCCGGGATCAGGAACTTCGATTATTGAGCTCCCTGCGGGAATCTTACACATTTTCCCTTTATCAAGAGTTAGAACTACTCCCATCCCATTTGACATATTTGTTTTCAATTTATTAAGATCGATACCTAGCATCTGGATCGAACTTTCAGCCATTGCCATTCCCTGTTTTGCAGCAGGAATATCGGATGCATTGATTTCTTGCTTGACCCAGTCCCAGAAATTCCCGAATTTAAAATCGCCGTAACCGGCAAATGCGGTTGTAGTCGGAAGCAAACTAAGCATTTCGAGTTTATGGGGTTTACTTTCTGAAAATTGCCAGATGATACCTTTTCCACTATCTTTGTAATGATGGATAACGAGTTTACTGTGATTCAACCCTTCTTCCATAGTAACCGAGCTGAACCCAATCCCGCTGACTTCCATCAAACCACTCTTTTTTAAAAGTCCATAGACAAAATCGAGCACTTTTATATTTTCTTTTCCTTCTTCGGGGTTTGCCGATGATTCCTTTGCAGCTATATTCTTTATTTTCAACACCATTTCATCGAGAGCTTTTATCATTCTTTCTGTACTGACATATAAATAGATACTCCCACCTTCATCTAGTTGAGAAGTAACCTCGGAAAAACTGTTTTTAACTGAGGATGACACTTTTCCTTTGCATCCCTGGCTGGTAGTGATAATAAGTAATACTCCGACCAGGATTAAAACAGGCACGATAAATAACATTTTTTTCTTCATATTTTTTTCCTCCAGGATATTTTAAAAATAGCCTTTTTTATTCTAATACAAAAGAAAAACGAAAAGCAAGGGATTTATGTTCCGGGAAGGCTTGAATTTGAAATTTATTAGAAATAAAAAATTTTGGTGGGGGCGGTGGCGGGTTTTTTAAAACGAGCCCCCGGTTGTCAATATAATCCTATTAAATTAATTGGAAAGATGAAGTTTAAACCATCTCTGAATTTCTTTCCACCATCGTACGATGTTTTGGTGTTTGGAAATAACATGTCCTTCATCAGGGAAAACAACAAGCCGTGAAGGAATTTTCTGCCGCTGAAGTGCAGTAAAAAGTTGCAAACTTTCGCTCAGATTTACACGGAAATCGATTTCACCTTGAGTAACAAGGGTAGGAGTTTTAAAATTCTTTACGAATTTGCAAGGAGACCACTTATCATAGAGTTCAGATTCATCCCATGGGGTATTTCCCATATCCCAAGCAGGAAACCAAACTTCTTCGGTAGTTCCGTAAAAACTGGTAAGATTAAATAATCCGGCATGACTGACGAGGCATTTGAATCTGTCTGTATGTCCCATAATCCAATCAACCATATATCCGCCGAAAGAAGCTCCGATTGCAGCCTGTTTATCTTTATCAATAAAGGGATAGGTTGCTATGACATAATCCATTCCCTTCATAAGGTCTATATAGCTTCGATTGCCATAATCCCTACTGACTTGATTCATGAACAATTCCCCGAATCCCTGGCTACCTCTGGGATTGATGAAAACAGCGACATAACCGGGAGCGGTGAGCATTGTATGAATAAATCCGCCGGTTAAAAAACGATCTGAAAACATTCCCTGGGGACCTCCGTGGATACATAATACGACAGGGTATTTTTTGGCAGGATCAAAAGCGGGGGGTTTCATGAGAAATCCATGCACATTTGTATCATCAGCACCTTTAAACCAGAAGTCTTCGAGTGGAGAAATATCGAATTGAGATATAAAGGACGTATTAAAGGACGTTAGAGGGTGTGCTTCAAATTCTTGAGCTTTTAAATTTCTGGAATTCAAGTCAATTGAATAAATTTCTGTGGGTATGGTAGCTGTAGAATGAAGAAAAATAAGTTTTTTCCCATCGGGAGTAATATTAAGCCCTGTATTATAACCGATCTTGAAAATACATCGTGAATTCCCCTTAAGATCAACAGAATAAACGACACTACGACCTTCATGGAAACAGGTAAATTATAAAGAATCGCTTTTGG
>JAKAGC010000580.1 GCA_021817755.1 Acidobacteriota bacterium
GTGAAGCTGCCGGAAATATGAGATGGCTTGGTTTTCTTGTTTTGGTACTTGTGTTGCAGGTCTTCTCCGTTTGGTTGTATTACGGGCACCATTTAACTTCACAAGGGCGGTATCTGTATCCGTTGATTATTCCTATTGTATACATGGTAATAACCGGACTTCGGGTAGTGGAAATATGGTTGCGCTTTAAAACCAATTATCTAATCATATCTTTCATACTGCTTCAGGTTGTTATGATTGTATTTGCATTAGCTCGTATTATTTCCGGCTTTTATCTCGGTATGGAATCTCCCCATCCCGGTTTATAAGTCATGCTTTTTTTGGAAACAGAGACATTGCAGAGATTTTATGAATTTCTTTAAATCCTATCCTTTCTATGCCATAATAGTATATGAAATCCAATCAAGTATAAAGAAGGTGAAATATGGAAAGTACCCCATTTAAAGACAAGTCAATTCAGCCCGATAAAGCGATGCTTACCGGTACTCTTGGTGAAACGTTGCCCTTATGGGAGGCAATATTGTCATACATTATCCAATCCCATGGTCCCATTATAGAGGAATGGAAGTTCTATTCCCCCAAATTCGGTTGGACCTTGAAGGTTTTATTGAAGAAGCGGAATCTTTTCTTTTTTACGGCATATGAAGGTTATTTCGGTATCTCTTTTGTTTTTGGGAACAAAGCCGTTTCGGAAGTAGAAAAGAGTGATTTGCCTGTTGAGATCATCGATGAATTAAGGAATGCAAGGAAGTATGCAGAAGGAAGAGGAATTCAGATTATTGTTACTCAGCAATCCCAGGTAGAAATCGTAAAGAAGTTGATTGCGATAAAAATAGCCAACTAACGATAAATCACCAATTTACTTAAAAAAGTGTAAACTAAATCCTTTTATCCAAATTATATAATAAAAAACCCTCAACTCCCTCTGTGCTCTCTGTGGGCTCTGTGGCTAATCAACAAAACCCTTTAATTCTTCAAGAATGCATCAAATAACTTTCGGGCTTTCAATATCATCTCATCATACTCGGAAGAGTCAACAGAATCTGCTACAATTCCTCCTCCTGCCTGGATATGTGCTTTATTTTGAGAAACCGTTATCGTTCGAATCGCAATATTTAAATCGGAACACCCATTAAATCCCAAATAGCCGATGGCACCCGTATAAACGCCTCTTTCTACCGGTTCCAATTCATCGATAATCTCCATCGCACGTATTTTGGGAGCACCCGTTATCGAGCCACCCGGGAATGCTCCTTTTAAAACATCTATTACATTTTTCCCCTGAAGTAACTCCCCTGTAATCGTTGAAACCAGGTGATGGAGGGACGGATAAGTTTCAAGTTCAGGGAATCCATTCACTTTCACTGTCCCTGCTTTGCATACTTTCCCAATGTCGTTGCGCATTAAATCCACGATCATCGCGAGCTCAGCTCGATTTTTTTCATCATTAACAAGAAACAACCGATTCTCTTCGTCCTCTTCAGGTGTTGCCCCTCTTTTAACCGTTCCTTTAATCGGTCGTGTTTCGATATATGTTTCTTTGATTTTAAGAAACCGTTCTGGGGAAGATGATAATATCTTGACTCCATCAAAATTTAAATATGCCCCGAATGGAGCAGGGTTGATATCCATTAACCGCCTGTACAGCTCCCAGGAATCGATCTCATTCATGGAGGTTTCAAAGCGTCCCGTCATGTTGACCTGGTAAACATCCCCAGCCAAAATATACTGTTTTATCCGGTTAATAGCTTGTTTATGATATGAGGCATCGAAATCCGAATCAAAGTGAGCAAGCGGGTTCTTGTTATCACGGTTCTTCCATCCTTCCGAAATTGGCATATTATCATAAAGATTCGGAGGAATTCCATTAATTTCTTTTTCTATATTCTTCGGTTCAAGAAAATGATTATCAAGGTGTATCGAGTTAGAAGGATTTATCGGATGAGAGAAAGGCGACGGATCGAAATATGAATAAAAGAGTTTTTCCGTTTGATGATCGAAAATAATAACTCCATTATAAAAAGCGATATAAGAATG
This sequence comes from Acidobacteriota bacterium, assembly GCA_021817755.1. Classification (GTDB taxonomy): domain Bacteria; phylum Acidobacteriota; class Aminicenantia; order UBA2199; family UBA2199; genus JAKAGC01. The sequence continues at coordinate 2,038 of JAKAGC010000580.1, forward strand.
AGGGATTTGTATTTTATGCCTTGCAGTTTTTGGTAAGGTTTCATTAAGCCGTCCCATTTCGTACCCCAAATACCCTATGCCTCCTCCAACAAATGGAGAGAAGGAATCCGTAATGTTCATGGATATATTGTACCTGTGAAGTAAAGCATCCAGTATATCAAATACTTCCCCAGTGTTGTATAGAAATGTTTCTCTTTTCCCCGGTGCTCCGATTTGAAGAGTGACACTCTCATCCATGGAAGTAAATATCATAAAGGGATCAAAGGCAATAAAAGAATACCCGGAAGACCGGGAACCGGTCATCCTGCTGTCAAGGAAAACAAAGTGGTCACGGTTGGAGAAATGGTGTGCAATATCCCGGATGGATAGAGATGGAATCATTAACTTGATGATTTGAGGTTTAACCTCTACTATCCCGATTGAAACACGGGAAGGAATCGGAATTGTTTTATCCATTAAAAAAATTCTCCATGATTTGCTTACCATGAGGAGTCAAGAAAGATTCAGGGTGAAACTGAACTCCTTCGACCCGTAATCTCCGGTGCCGTATTGCCATAATAATCCCATCCTCAGTTTGTGCCGATATTTCCAGATCAGGTGAAACGCAATCCGGATCCACAACCAATGAATGATATCTCGCCACTTCGATTTGAGGAGGTAAACCCTTAAACAGAGTTTTGCCGTCATGTGAAATAATAGAAGTTTTACCGTGGCATACCTTAGGAGCACGGATGGTTTTTCCTCCATACACTTCATTAATGCTTTGATGTCCCAGACACACCCCTAGTATTTTAACTTTTTTATCGAAAATACCAATTACTTCTTTTGAAATTCCCGCATCCGATGGCGTTTTCGGTCCCGGAGAAATAACGATAAATTCAGGGTTCAGTTTTTCCAGTTCTTTAATGCTTATCTTGTCATTCCGGTAAACAACAACATTTTGTGTAAATTCCAGGATATATTGGTATAGGTTATAAGTAAAGGAATCGTAATTGTCGATTAAAACCACTTTCCCAATAATTGAATGCCCCATTAAGGAATAATCTCCATTTTTGAGGATGAAAGGATGGATTCATGGTAAAGGGAGAGAGCATATTTCGTAATTTCACCTGGTTTTCCGCTTCCTACACTCTGGTTATCGATTGAAACAATCGGCATTATTTCCATCAGTGAATTCGTACAAAAGCATTCATCCGCTGTTTTTAATTCGTTTAAGCCGTATGAACCTTCCGTAATAGCGAACCCTTTCCCAGAGAGTAAATCCATTATCTTTTTTCGTGTTATTCCCGGTAGAATTCCACAGGTCAGATAGGGAGTATGGATTTGTTTGTTGCGGACAAAGAAAATATTGCTTTTTGTACCTTCTGCTACAAAACCCTTTGTGTTAAGCATAATCGCTTCTTTTATCTCAGTCCCGGAGAAATGATTAAAGGCAAGGAGGTTTTCCAATTGATTCAAGGTTTTGTGTATTGCAATCGGTGAAAGTTCATTTTTCGGGAATGGAGCCACTGCCACAGCGATACCATTTACGTAATCGGATTGAAGATAGGAAATGGCACGGTGCGTAATAAAAACACGTGGGATAAAATTTTCACTTACGCT
>JAKAGC010000581.1 GCA_021817755.1 Acidobacteriota bacterium
GTCGCCATGTTGCCAAGATTGCGCTGGAGCGCCTAATCAAAGATGGGCGGATTCATCCGGCCAGAATTGAGGAGGCTGTTGAAAAAGCTCAGGCAGATATTGAAAAAGAGATGAAAGAAGCAGGTGTTCAATATCTGAATCTTCATCAGTTGAGATGCACTCCTCATAATTGTAAAGAACTCATTAAAAAAGGATATACTTTTTTACATGGGAAAAAAGTGTTAGTAAAAGATTCGGAAACTACTGCACTTAAACTATTAAAATATTCATTGGAAAACGATATCGATCTTCCTATAAATTATTGTTCTTTTATTTACAAAAACCGTTATCAGGGTATCGCCTTGCGTCAGCGTCAAGCTGAATTAATAAAAAAAACGTACGAAGAAATTACAGTCCATGGTTTAATTCGTTCCATTTCGATTGAAGACAGCGAAGATATCTTGATTCACTTAATCGATCGTTTCAAAAGAGCCACCCATGATTCCTCCTTTTGGTATTTTGATAAAACAAGAAAGCGGCTTTTCTTCCGGCCAGAACTTGCAATTTTAGTGGAAACAAATTCATCAAAATGGTTCATTGATTATCATATGACGACTATGGGACAAAATTTCTCCTTTCAACACGCTTTTAAGGAAATCAAATTTAAATCAGGGAAGAAACTATATATTGAAAGGGAAAGGTTAACGGAAGAGATTACCTTAACCGATCCGGATTCCATACAAGCGTTTAAAGTACTTTTCCTTCCAGGTTGGGACAAAGACATACTTTCACCAGAAGAAGAAAACAAACTAAAATCAAAAATTCCACAAATTCTTGAGATATGGGAGTATGAACGAATTACACCGGGCTTGTGATCAATGTGAAAAATTTGCCGATTAAACAAAAAACGTTTTAACGATACATAGAAAGGTAAATCCTTATGAACACGATACTTTTGTTAGTACTTGCACTGCTTCCCGGAATAGCGTTACTTTTTTTCATCCTATTTATGGATCGAAATGAAAAGGAACCACTTGGTCTCGTATTAAAGGTTATTTTATATGGTGGAATAAGTGTTGCGCCTGCTGCATTTATTGAATATTTCCTGGGACAAATTCCGTTGGATTTTACCGGCCCATGGGGAAGTGCCTTTATAATTGCATTCCTTGAGGTTGCATGGATCGAAGAATTATGTAAATTAGCTGTTGTCTTACTCTTCGCCTGGAAAAATAAAGAATTCAACGAAGAAAACGACGGAATTGTTTACGTAGGTTCAAGTGCTATGGGTTTTGCAATGATGGAAAACATTTTCTATGTTTTCGGATTTGGTTTCGCAGTAGGATTCCTACGTGCAATTACTGCAATGCCACTCCACTGTTTTACAGGTGTGCTCATGGGTTATTACATTGGCATGGCTCGCATGGAGCAGGATTTAAAAACCCGTAGAAAACTTATTTTTAAAGGATTTATACTTGCTTTTATGCTTCATGGCTTTTATGATGCATTCCTATTAACCAACACACCGGCTGGATTACTGGTTTTCCCAATGGTAGCGGGATTGTTTATTTTCGGTTACAAGTTCATGAAAAAAGGGCGTCGACTTTCAATTGAAAGAGGACATATGCTTCAGGTAATCGAAAATGCTGAAGATAAAGCCCATATTCTTGCTATTTCCCACCCCGAAAATCAATTGTGGAAGATCATAATTTCACGTTCTCTGCTTAGTTTAAGTATTATTTTCTGGATAATGACGTTGGTAGGAATTATCACTAAATCCGATATGGTAGAATCGGAAATTCCGGAGGTCTTAATGGGAGGTGTATTACTTAGTTTTCTCCCAATTTTAATCGGTATAATGCTTGAAATCTCATACAGGAGACGAATCCGTTTATTCCATGCTCACCTACCACCCGAAATGAAAGCCAAAACCCTTGATTTTCTATATAAAAGTTCGGAACTTCCGGCGCCTAACATTCCACCCACCGTAACCCCATTATCGGCAGAAGTCACCCCTCCCGGCCAAAAGTGGCGTTTGATTGTGGGGCGAGCTCTCCTCACAGTTAGTGCATTATTCTGGGCCATTATCATACTGGCATACATTTCCCGGATCGAAGATCCATCGATGTCATGGCCACAACTTTTTATTGCTGTTGTAGTTTTTAGTTTCTTCCCTGTATACATAGGGATTTTACTCGAAGATTCCTACCGAAAACGAAAAAAGCGTTATATTGAAGTATTAAAAAAATTACCGGCAGAACAAATTTCATTGGAAGCACTAAGTATTTATTCTCCTGGGCAATTCTGGAAAATAATAACATCACGTACAATTTTGGGTATATGCTTAATGCTCTGGGTTACTTATTTACTTGGAGGAATGACAGGGACATTGAATGCAGAAGCAGAAGAAAGTAGTTTTCTTTACGGACTTGTTGGACTCGTTTTTCTGACAATTATACCGCTTGCTATTGCCCTTCTTCTCGAAATTTCCTTTCAGAAGAAAAAGAAGATTTTCCAGGAAACATATTCAAAGTTTTCTTCATCAATAATTACCTCCAATTCTTCCGAATCAAAAGATAACGCTGAAAATAGTAATTCAAAGCGAATTTCCTCAAAGGAAACCGATTTAATTCAATATTACCAGGAATACAAAGAAAAAAGTAGTTGAAATTTTAGGATGAAAACCACCTGATCTAATCCTCTCCTGTAGACCGCCAAGCATTTTGGCTGTAAATGAAACGAGTAAAAGCTTGATAGTCAGAGAATTGAAATTCACGTGTTCGTTTATCGATGCACTTAACCCGAACGTGTTCCGAAATAATTCTTTCTCTTACAGAAAACGCAAATAAACTCTCCGCGATTGATTCTTCCTGAAATCTAAAAACAACCCTATCTATATACACATCGACTTCATCAAGTTGCCACGTATTAACAAGTACCCGGATAACACCGGCATAAAAAATTTTATCAATACTATTCGGAAGTTTGCCATAACGATCTTCAAGCTCAATTCTCAATTCAGTAAGTGTTTTTAATTCGCGTGCTTCAAGAATTCTGCGGTAGAGGGAAATCCGTTCAGTACTATTTTTAATATAATCGGGATCAATAGAGTAGGGGAAATGAATATTGATTTTCGCTTCTTTCCCACTTTCTAGTTCTCCTTTTAGTTCTTTCACAGTTTTAACCAGAAGTCGATGGTAATAATCAAACCCGAGCGCTTCAATATGGCCATGTTGTCTGTTCCCTAACAATGAACCTGCCCCACGCAATTTCAAATCGAATTCGGCAAGCTTATATCCTGCTCCCAAATCTGCAAAATCCCGGATAGCATCTAATCTTGCCTTAGCCTTTTCTGAAATATCCATTGACTTTACCAAAAAATACGCATAAGCCTGCCTGTTGCCCCGTCCAATTCTTCCACGTAATTGATACAATTGTGTGAGACCGAAACGATCTGCATCAATCACTATTAGAGTATTGACACCAGGAATATCGATACCATTTTCAATTATAGTAGTCGATATAAGAACTTTTACCCGTTTATCAATAAATTCAATTAGATTTGCTTCAATTTCTTCGGTTTTCATTTTTGCATGAATAATTTGAGCAGGAATGTAGGGAAGCCATTGTCGAAATTCCTCTCGAAAGGTGTAAATG
>JAKAGC010000582.1 GCA_021817755.1 Acidobacteriota bacterium
TTGATTTTGAAACTTGTATTTACAGGCGAATCAAGATTTTGACACCTGAAGGCCGAAAATATGGAAATGTAGAACTACGTTATGTGGAAAATGTGTTGGAAATTAAAGATCTGATGGTGCGTACAATTAAGGGAGATGGGACCATTATTCCTTTCACCGGTCAGTTCCTTGATAAAATTGCAATTGGAAAACGGGATGCAAAAATCATGATTAGAACGTTTTCGATTCCCAATCTGGATGTAGGAGATATTATTGAATACCGGTATTCGCTTAAAATTGATAGCTTAGGCGCTGCATATGTTAATTTAAGAGATTTGAAGGAGATCCTTAAAGAAGATAATTCAAGTTCCGGAGATTTCTCCACCTATGAAGGAGCGTACGAATCAAAAGGAATGTACTCCCTGAGTGCTTACATGTGGAATGTGGATGATGATGAACTCTATACAATGAAAGCGAAATTTTTGTTCATGCCGTATTCTATGGAGGCAATGTGGAGTACCTTCGGTTACCCTTTGCGTTGTATATGGGTATACCAAAAGCTTAACGGTGCAGTACCCAAAGTAAATTCAGACCGGGAAATAGAATTGGAAATAACAAATGTACCCCCATTTGAAAAGGAAATATTTATGCGGCCAGGTTATTCGGAAAACATGCTGGTTCGATTTTTTTATTATAACAGGGATATTACGAATCTTGAAGTATTCTGGGCTCATGAAATAGAAGCATGGAGAAAAAGTGTAAATAAATTCATTGGGAATATTAGGGATTATTCGGAGCTTGCTTATACCATTAGCAGTAATACAGGAAACACTCTTGAGAAAGCAAAAAAAATCTACGAATGGGTACAGAAACTTAAGAATTTGAGTTATGAACCCAATTTGACCGATAAAACCTGGAAAGAAAAAAAATATAAAGATAATGATAAAGTGAGTCATGTTATAAAGCATAATTATGGCTTCCGCAGTGATATTACACGTACGTTTGTGGCACTGGCACGCGCGGCTGGCCTTGATGCTCAGACTGTTCGTGTATCGAGACGAGATAATGGAATTTTCAATAAAAATATCCCCGATTTTTATGGTCAATTTGACTCCGAAATAGCATTATTGCTAATCGATGGAAAGGAAATATTTCTGGATCCGGCAACTCCTTTTTGTCCTTTCGGAACTCTTTATTGGCCCCGTACCAATACAACAGGGGTACGCGAAATCAAATCGAATCCGGAATTCATTATATCGCCTTCCATCGCCTATGATTCCGGAATTTCACGTAAAGAATTAAATCTTTCCATGGATGCAGACGGAAATTTAAAAGGAAAAGCGACTCTTATTTTTTATGGACAGCAAGCCATCGAATGGAAACTTGATTCTATTCGTTTAGATGAGGCAGGTCGCAAAAAGGAATTTGAGGAATATCTGACTCTTTTTCTTCCTCAAGGTTCTATGGTCACCCTTGTAGAGATTAAAAATATAGATAATACCGATCCTCAATTATCGGTTATTTATGATATAAATATCCCCAACCTGGCAACTGTAATTGGGAAAAAAATACTATTTCCTTTAAATATTTTCGGGAAAGAGGGCACAAACCCATTTAATAAGAAGGACCGGAAATACCCCGTTTATTTTTCTTATCCTTTCCAGGAAATTGATGACATTAACATTGGACTTCCTCCCTCATTTAAAATGGAATCATTACCGGAACCGGGAATGGTAGAAGGTGGATTTGCCTCATTCACGATAAAATCTGAAATAGCAGAAAATAATACGCTTCACATCCAACGCGATATGCAGATGAAATCTTTTTATTTTGATCTGACTCAATATCAGTTTCTAAAAAACTTCTATGACATGATTGCAAAAAAAGAAGGTCAACAAGTGGTTCTAACCAGGAGCACAAATGAGAATGGGAAGTAATATTAATTTAAATTTAAAACCATCTTGCTTTTTAGTATTCAGTTTAATCGCGATTGTTTTTTTTATCCCCGCACCCACTTATTTAAATGCAGGTGGAATTCCCGATTGGATGAAGGAAGCAACCATGCTTCCATTACCTGAATATAAAGCAGAAACAAATGCTGTAATATTACTGGAAGCGAGAACCGTTACACCCATGATTGGCGGAAAATACACTTTAAAAGGTCGACGCGTGATTAAGATTTTAAGGAATGAAGATGTTTTAGATTTCTCTGCACTTGTTCTACCCGATAAGAAGACATCTAAAGTGTTGAATATGACTGGATGGCGGTTAGATGCTAATGGGAAATCAGAGAAATTCGGATTTAAGCAGGCGCTGAATTCGGACCTGGATTCGGATTCTCTTTATACCGATATACGGAAAAAGATTCTTTCAATCCCCGATGTGTTGGCAGGAGATATCATTGCGTTTGAATGGGAGGTTGAAAACACCCCGTATTCAATGGAAAATTTGTTTTATTACCAGGGTAATACACCTGTAAGGAAGTGTTTATATACTGTTAATCTATTCAATGGTATGGAGTGTGATTTAAAATGGATAAACCGGGAACCCTTGGAACCGCTTCAACTAAGCGCTGAATCTCCACAGCGAAGTCATACCTGGGAATGGGAAAATGTTTCAGCCATTGAAGAGGAACCTTTAATGCCGGATTACGGTTCTGTAAGGGAAAGCTTGCAGGTGCGTTTCAATTTAGTGGGAGCCCCGGATATTTCTTTCAGGGACTGGAAAATGATGGGAACCTGGTATACGACATTGACTAAAGATGCAGGTAAGCCCAGTGATGAAATAAAAAAGAAAACTTTTGAACTCATTTCCGGTGCAAAGGATACACAGGAAAAACTCCGTGTTATCGGTGATTATATTCAAAAGGAGATTCGTTATGTATCGATAATGGTGGGCGATGGGGATTTTCAGCCTCACCCTGCCTCAACTATTTTTGAAACACGTTTTGGAGATTGCAAAGATAAAGTAACTCTTCTATCCGCCATGTTAAGAGTATTGAATATTGAAACTTATTATATTCTGGTAAACATCGGACGTGGGAAAGTGAAGATGGATTCCACCGTATCCTTTGATAGTTTTAATCATGCGATTGCTGCAATTAAACTTCCTGTAGATGTTCCTGATAATGCATTTTTCAGCATGATTCGGCATCCCGAATTGGGACGGTTACTCATCTATGATCCCACTCATCCCTGTACTCCCATTGGTCAATTACCCTATTATTTGCAGGGGAATACAGCGTTACTGGCTGCAGGAGAAAATAGTGGGCTTCTGGAATTATCTCTTCCAACTGGAGAGAACAACCTTTTAGATCGAACCGGACGTTTTAAATTGATGCCCATGGGTACGCTTCAAGGTGATGTTGTGGAAAAACGCCGGGGAATCTATGCCGATATTCTTCGAAGAAATATGCAGAAATCAACTCTCCCCGAACGTATTCAATATATGGAAAATTTCTTAAGTATTTTCTTCATTGGAGCCACATTCGAATCCATGGAAATCGAAAATCTTATGGATTTTCATAAAGATTTAATTATATCCTACCGTGTTCGTGTTCCTAACTATGTGAAAAATGCAGGGAATTTTTTTGTTTTTCGCCCGTGTGTTCTTGGAAAAAAGGCCGAATCCCTGGAAAATAATA
>JAKAGC010000583.1 GCA_021817755.1 Acidobacteriota bacterium
ATCGGTCGTTGTTCTGAAAGAAGTAGAATACCGTTTATATACGGATCAGAACACATTGAAACGAAAAGTGAATAAAGGAAACTTTCAACCGATTATGGAAGAGGTAACTAACTTCTATGTAAAATATTACGGAGAGGTAAGATCAGTGCTATACCGGATTGAAATAAATAGGAAAGAACAAATCAGCGGTTATATATTTTTAACAAATATGGAGCAATAGAAATGAAAAATTCAAGATTTTACAAAGGAAATATAATGGTTTCAATATTGTTGGTACTTTTTATCTCTCTATTGGGAGTAAGTCTTGTCGGGTTTTGCCTGACTCACGGGATGATTGTACGGGCAAGAAATATAAAAATGGGGGGTATAGAAAAATTGAATGATGCCATCATATATTATCTTCATTTTTTCAGAGAAAAAGTCATAACAGAACAGATGAATAAGTATATTAACCCCTACCCTGAATTTTTCAATAGTACAAATTTTCCTAATACAACAGATGAAAAGGGATGCAAAATTTCACCTTCGTTTAAAGGATTTGAATATGAAAAACAAGGCTGTATTCATACAGAAGTGATTTCAACTTTCAATGTTTCTCATTTAATAATGCCTTATGTAATGAAATGTGGAGTTAATGTGGAAATTTTATGGGGTCATATTCCTGTTACGAAATTCCCATTTTTAATAAATACAGACCAGCCAATAGAAGATTCGAGGGTTTATTTTAATGAGAAGGGAATCATTAATAAAAGCATTAAAAAATTGGAAGCAGGTAAACATGAAGTGGAATTGAATTTATCGAAATTATTACTAAATGAAATAAAAATATCTAACTCTGGATTAACATGGTATGGAATACGGGAAAAATTGGGGCTACCGCTATCGAATGATCGAATTGATGAGGGCATATATATAGTTGAAGAGAATGGGGTGCTTCAATCTGTTGTGATTGAGGGAGATTTACAAAGACTGGTTTTTTCAGCTGATATAACACATGGGGTACAAAAAATTACTTTTTTCCGTGCAAATATTGCTTACGAATTGTATTACAAACCTGGAATCAAATATTTAATTAATTGGTTAAATGGAAATGTACAGGAAAAAGTATTCAAAGAAAAGATTCTGGTAGACGGAGATATTCTATCAATAGAGCAGGAAAATGAGACTGCATTTCTTGATTCATCAAATATCACTGTATTTGCTTCGGGAAAAGGGGTAATAACAACAGATTTAAAATTGGTAGAAAAATCATTATTGCTAAAACCATTATATCTCTCGAATATTAAAATTATTACAGGGAAAATTTCAATTTTTGATAGAGGAAGCGATTCAGGCGGTATTAGTATTGATAAAGTTGAAAAGACTATTATTAATGCGACATTGATAACAAAGGGTACATTTACTAACAAGAGTAACGAACTAAAACTTGGGGGAAGTGTTTATTGCGGAGAAGTCGAAAATAAGGGGCAGATAGAAGTAGATTACAGGGAGACACAGGAAATGGAGGATAATTATTTTTATGTAACAGATATGAAGAGTGTGGATTGTGTAATGATTTCATATATAGAGGAGGTTTCGGATGGTAATGAATAAAAAATTTAGAAATTCGGGATTATCATTGATGGAGATATTGATTGCATTATCGATCATCTCATTTACAATGCTTATAGGAGTGCCAGGTTTTAAGATGGTAATATCAAGAATCGAGATAACGAATGAACTAAGAACGGTTACAATGGCGCTTCACAGCGCAAGATATAATTCATATATGACTTGCCACCCTATTAAATTTACAATAGAGGGTAAGAGGATTTATTTAAAAGAAAACACCGATGATGGCTGGGTTATCTTAAGAGATTTTCCTGTTGGGCCGAATGTGGAAATTTCAACGAATGCGAACCCGGTATTTTATCCATCAGGGAGTACGACTCCGTTATGTTCTGTAAATTTAAAGAACAACGTATATAGTTATAAGGTGACAGTATCTATGGCTGGGCAGATAAAAGTATCTCAACTACTTACGGAATAAAAAGAGTCACAAGTAATATTTAATAAGAGTTAAATATCCAACAAGAGAGTATCAAATTTTAAAATTCATGTTCGGGTCATTAAAGGTGGGTGAAGAGGAACGAATGTTTCTTTTCACCCACGGGGGGGGCAAAACATTTACTATATTATATATTGAGTCGATAGGTACACTTGATTAAAAAAACATTATGAGGTTTTACCTGGAATAAATCGCTAAAATTATCGCCAAAAGCGAAATCGCCAAGGGTATCATATCCAGTTCTTCCCTGTGACCATACAGCATAAAGAGTAGAACCGGGTCTGTACTCCCAACGTAAAACAAGATTGGATCGGAATTGAAAAAAATTAAAATTGGGATTAGAAAAAGAATAATCGGTTATATTATCACCATTTTCATCAATATAATAGGTATTGGATTCACCGTTAAATCGAATCTGTGAAGTGGTAAATTGTCGGTACTGATTCTTGAAATCATGTGTATTGGGGTTAACAATTTGTTTGAATTGTTTATATTTTCCGGCAGAAATAAAAGGTTGCCCGTAGAATTGGATAGATAGATCGGGTGTTATACTATAATCCATGCGAAAGGTAATGCGGGCAGTTTTTTGCTCCATCGTACCAAATAAGTATCGGGGATCTCCCTGAAATTGGGATGTAGTGACATATTGCAATATCTGGTTATTGACAGAATAAGAAGGAGAACAAGAAATGTTAAGGCTGGAAATGGGGCGGTAGGAAATGGATGCAGAAAGACTATGGCTTTTTTCCAAACTGGAAACACCACGGTATGAGGAAGCGTTTACCTGAAATACAAGGGATTTTCTGCTATCTGTAGAAATGCCTGAATATAAATTTAGTCCACCAGGGTAGGTCATAGATGGACCTCCACGGAGTTTGGCAACAGATATTCCCTTACTTTTGGGATTTACATTAAAATAAAAAGACCAGTAGTTTTTAAAAACAAGCTCACCATTAATATTACCTCCATTGAAACGGTTTACTCCATCAAATCCCCAACCGGACCACTGATTGAAATTAATATCAAGACTTCTGAATATTGAGAAGGGTTTCCAGACATTATACCCCACCCAAGTCCATTGCATGGATGTATCGGCAGAACGTAGATATCCCATATCGTTTAGTTCAAGACCTGGTGATCGCCAAGTGAACCCGCCGCTGTAGCGGAAATGTCCTTTTCCGGATTTTGAAAATTCAAGAGTTCCACCATACCCGAAAAGAGATGTACGATTGGGATCAACGGAGAAATGAGTGGCATCGGATCGTTGATAATAATGAACGGGTGATAACTGGGTATTGAGAATGGCTTCTTTACTTCCAGTTACATAACTAAAAACAGTTTTTAGTGAAATTTCATAAGTTCTATCTTTCCAACTGTGTAATAAATCGAATCCTCCTGTATAAGCTCCTTTATGGAGGTAATTCAACCATGGATCGGATTGAGAAATACTGCGATTTGTTGCAGTGAGCATACCGCCGATTATGGTTTTACCCTGATTATAATCTTTCTGGAGACGGAACATAAAATAGTTGGTAAGTGGTTCCACAGTTTCATTTTTTCGCTCTCCATTT
>JAKAGC010000584.1 GCA_021817755.1 Acidobacteriota bacterium
CATAAAGATTATGTACAAGGAATTCAATTTTATTGTTTTCTTTAAATTTGACTATTGCTTTTTCGATTAAATCGGAATTTACATCAAATGCAATGAGTTTATCAAATTCAATGAGTTTTTCCATTACGGAAATAAAATTTCCAATTCCAGTACCGCAATCAAGGACCTTATGAAATTTTTTTTTACGAGATAATTTTTGATGAATGGTTGAACTGAAGGCAGGTATATCCAATAGATGTAATTTTAAATAAAGCCACCGGGCTTCCTGATAAAATGCATCCTGCATGATGTATCTCCTTTTGGGCGATAAATTCAAAATTTTAATAACGGGCCGTATCTCCGACCCGTTGTTATTGAACCCAGGAATTAATTACCATAATGTAAAAAAAATCTCAAGCCTGGAGTAATTTTTTTCTATTCTATTTGAATGAGAAAGTAATATGATTAATTTATCCGGCCAAGATTTGAAGTACTTTTTTAAATTTTTCAATGAAGTAATCGTTTTCTTCTTCAAATCCTACTGTAACTCTGAGAGCTTCAGGTACTCCGAATCCTTGAAGAGGACGTATTATAACCCCTTCTCTCAAAAGTAATTCATCTATTTTGTTTACTGAAAATTTAGAAGAAGGAATAAACATTAAAAAATTGGCTTCAGATGGAATTACGCGGACACCGGTTTGTTGTAATTGATGAAACAATTTCTCTTTGTTTTTTTGATTCAAAGCAGCAGCTTTTATTTTGAATTCATCATTTTCCAGCGATGCAATTGCCGCGACCTGACTGAGTCGAGCAACATTAAACGGGGCTTTAACCCGGTTTAAATTAGAAATGGTTTCAATATTAGAAATTGCATACGCGATTCGCATGCCGGATAATGCATAAATTTTTGAAAAGGTTCTTAATACGATTATATTCCTACCTTTAACTGCTTCATTTATACCATCCAGGTAGTTATCGGGGTTATTTACATATTCCTGGTAAGCATTATCCAAAACAATGATTTTATCTTTCGGAACTTTATTAATAAAATCCAGAACTTTTTCCTTTGGAACCATTGTACCTGTAGGATTATTGGGATTAGTAACAAAGATAATTTTTGTATTATTATCGATCAGTTTAAACATAGCGTCGAGATCGAAGGTATAATCATCACCCATAGGAGCTTCAATATAAGCATTTTTGCCTGCTTCTTCGATGGTGGCAACTTTATAAAAAACAAATGTTTTTGCAGATGTTAAAACGGTTTGACCAGGTTTTAAAAATGCTTTAACAATCATACGGATTAATTCTACTGAACCTGCACCAACAATAACATTTTCAATATCAATGTGGTTGTATTCGGCAATTCGCTTTTTTAGATAATAGCTATCGCTATCAGGATAAAGATTGAGATTCGAAATTTCATTTTTTATAGCTTCACTGACGTGAAGAGGTACTCCCGCAGGATTTTCATTGGAAGCAAGTTTAATAACTTTTTCGAGATTAAATTCTCGTTGGAGATCCTCGATAGGTTTACCGGGTTTATAAGGCACCAAATCGATTACATTGGGATTCAATAATTCGTTCATCTGTTCCTCCTATCTTCAATTTGTCTTTTCGTTAGCTGATATTATATCACAATATTATTAAAAAGCGAGGGTTGTTCTTTCTCCTCAAACATCTCAGTTAATTCTTCCAGTGATGGAAGCTCGGAAAGATCGTTCAGCCCAAAATATAGTAAAAATTCTTTTGTAGTTGAGTAAAGAGCGGGGAGTCCGGGTACTTTCTTTCGCCCCGAAATTTTAATCATTTTTTTCTGTAAAAGATTTTTTATAGGTCCTGTAGAATTTACTCCGCGAAGATCGGATATTTCTGCAATTGTTACGGGTTGGCGATATGCGATTATGGCAAGAGTTTCGAGCGAAGGAATGGTTAAGCGTGTAGAGCTTTTTACTGAAAAATAATCATGGAGATAATCATGCATAGATGGTTTGGTTGCCAATTGAAGCCCTCCACCGGTTCTTTTCAGAAAGAATCCACGGTGTTCTGCTTTATAGTCGGCTTCTATGAGTTCGATTATTTTCTCAAATTGACGCACATCTTTAAGATGAAGGTAACTCATTAACTTTCCTGGTTCAACAGGTTCTTTTGATACAAAAAGTATGGATTCGATGAAAGCCATTTTTCCTTCAATTGTATCAAGATTTATTGGAGGGATATCCTGGTTTTCTTCATTTGCTTCATTTTGCAGTTTAAAAGATGTTTCATCTTGTGTTAGAGTAGGGGATTTGACATAAAATTCATCATTTCCAGTAGTTTCGGATTCAGTTGGATTATCTTCTTGGATATCATTAGGGAATAAGGTTTCTTCTATCATGGTTGTTATTAAATGGATTCCGGTTCTTCAGGGGCTTTCCATAAAGAAATGGTATCGAATAATGCTTTTTGTACAGCAATTATTACCCTGCGTTTTGCCATTTCCAGAATTGTAAAAAAACTAACAAGCACATCCTGGATAATTGTTAATGATTCTGTATAAGCATTGAAATCCAGGTATCCATGGGTATCCAGTAAACCTAGGATTTCGTTCCATTTATCTTCGATGGAGTATTCTTTTGTATCGATATAAATAAATTCTTCTTTTTCCTTTTTTCGAACGATATTTAGAAAAACCTCTGCCAGTTGAAAAGCGGAAATCTCTTTTATTTCGAATTCTTTGCTATCAAATGTTTCATAAGCTTCTTCACGCTTCCATAACATCATTTCCTGATCTTCCATTTCTTTAAGAATACGTGAGATTTTCTGGATTTTATCGTATTCGATCAATGAATGAACGAGTTGTTGTTCAGGGGATTCTTCATCATCAAGGCCTACTTTAGGAAGAAGAGAGCGTGATTTAATATAAATGAGCGTTGATGCTGTCATTAAAAAATCGCCTTCACGAGAGGGATTGATACGGCTCCTATCCTGCAAATAGAAGAGATATTCGGATGTAATTTCGGAAAGCTTGATATCGAGGATATCCATCTTTTTCTTTTTAATGAGATGAAGGAGTAGATCTAGGGGGCCATCGAATGTTTCTGTATGTACTTTGTAAATATCGTTTTCGAAGTCGATATCCAGAAGCCGTTGTATCATATTATCATTCTTATAATTTAATCAGATTTCTAACATCCTCAAGGGTTTTTGCAGCGACATCACGAGCGTTTTTATTACCTGATTCCAGAATATCATTTACATCTGTATTCCGAAATTTTTCACGTCTTTCCCGAATAGGTTCCAGGAGGGTATTAAGATTATTTATCAATATTTTTTTACATTCGATACAACCGATACTAGCTGTGGTACAACCATTTACGATTTGAGCTCGTTCTTCTTCAGAAGAGAAACATTTGTGAAAATCAAAAACGGGGCAATCGTCAGGTACGCCGGGGTCTGTGCGTCGTTTTCTACGCTCATCGGTTTTCATGGGACGTATTTTTTGTTCTACTTCTGCTGCACTGTCACTCAAGTAGATGGAGTTGTCATAACTTTTGCTCATTTTGCGTCCATCCAGACCGGGAAGTTTGGGAATAGGAGTTAAGAGTTCTTGGGGTTCGGTAAAGTAATCGCCATAAATATAATTGA
>JAKAGC010000585.1 GCA_021817755.1 Acidobacteriota bacterium
GGTTGAATGAATTGTTTCCTTACAGCTACCCGGATACCATTCAATATATGATCACTGTGGGTTTCCACAATAATTTGAATGCCATTAGCTGCGGCGATAGCCATTAATTTTCCGATTTCCGCCTGTCCCCTGGGATGTAGGTGTGCTTCAGGGTTTTCCAGTATTAATAAACTGCCCGGTGTTGAGGATAAAAGCGCAACAATAATGGGTAAGAGAAAAGACAAACCAAAACCGACATTGGTAGGGCGAAAATTATTCCCTGCATCGATTCCGCCTAAAAATTGATAATTTAACCCAATAAGGCTCATATCCAAATTATTGGTAATGTTTATTCTCGTCCCCGGTCTTATTTCTCCCATCCAGGCATTTACCTGTTCGGAAAGCGTTAAACCTGTAGAAGAGGGATGTTTCAATTGGGGAATAGGTATTGGAGTATTTTTAAATTCTGCCAGGTAATTGGCGGTAAATTCTCCCTTTAAACCGAGTTTCTTTCGATTTATAACATTATATGTCGAAGTTTCAAAATAAACGCGGGGCCCCAAACGTTCCGCATTTAAATAATGGAAATCGGAGCGGAAGAGGGAAGAATTAAAAACAGCCGTTAGGGAATCCCTATCGCCATTTAATTCAAGTAAGGGGAGATTGTCGCTATTCGTTCCCGCATCCCATACCCAACCGACAGTTTTATTGTTATCTGCTGTAATATTAATTGCTATCCGGTTATCTCCAAAATATTGAAATAAAAGATCCTTCGCATTCCCTATTTTAACAAGCTCACCATTTAAAGATAAGCCTGATCTATCTTGCAATAATCCTTGTTCAAAATTCTGGCGAAGTAAGAGTAATGATTGAATAGCGCTGGATTTCCCCATCCCGTTTAAACCTGTCCATACATTTAGAGGAGTAAAGAAAAACGTTTCATCTTCAAAGCATTTGAAATTCTTAAGCTCAATATTAGTTATCATTTAAACACTCGTTTAGTAATCGTTTTATCTCAGAAAACCGTTTATTAACCGCTTTGATATTTCCTGTACTCTGTGTTATGGATGTAATAAACTCGGGATCAGTATTCATTAATTTGATAAATTTATTGTTTACTATTTCTTTCTGTAAGATTAACATTTTTAAATTTTTTTCGGATAGATGAGCCAGGTTAACTGATAATGCATCAAAAAGAGCTTTATTTAATTGGTTTTTTGGCGCATCTTTGTTTATTCTTTTCCTGAATGCATACTCCCCAAATATCTCAAATGCCGCATTCATAGCTTTTTTAAAATCACTCTTTATATTCTCCCGCTCCGGCAATGAAAGTTGTTTTAACTTCATCATAGTTTTATTAAGATATTCATCCAGTTCTGTGTTGTATTGACTGGTACCATTGTAGAATGCAATAAATCGGGTTACCAAGTCCTTATCATCCATTCGCTTGTGTTCCAGAAGCTTACCTTGAGTTGCCTTATGAAATTCAGGTAATGCTGCTAATTCCGATACATAATCAGCTGGAAGTCCCTGGTTTAATGCGTGCCGGATTTCTTGTGGATTCAAAGCAATACCACCGGTATTAATCCGTTTGAAAATATTGTATTTGACATCATCCGGTGTACCCGGATTGATAACAAAGGCAGTTATTTGAGTCTCTTCTATTCGTCCCTGAAGATATGCAGGTAAATCATCAAATCCTGCATTATTAAATTTACTAAGGAATTCCAGGTCATGTAGTTTTAATTCTTTATCTATTATAAAGCATTTTAGAGTTGTAAGTCGCTGAAGTCCATCGACTACTTTCCAATTCTCATCATCTGTTCCATCAAAATAAAAAGCCGGAATAGGAATTCTTACAAGTAACGATTCTATAAAACGGCTTTGAGCGGTCTCCTTCCACAAATTTCTTCGCCGTTGAAATTCAGTATTCAAATCAATTCGTGGAGGGTTACTTTTCATCCGCTTAATTAACGAATCGACTATCAACGGAGTAATTGTAATATTAATTTTAGTTGGATCGAAGGGCTTCGTTATATCAGGGGTCGATGATTCATCTATTTTCTCAAAATATTCATTTGTCTCATCCTGGCTATCGAAATCATTTGCGATTTCATTTTGGTTATTCATCGTTTCTTCCTTATACATAATGTATCGATTATAACAAATATCGAAAAAAAATAAAAGAGCCACATCAACAAAAACCTTTAGAAATATATTTTGTAAAAAAAAAAAATAATTACATTTTTTCCTGTTTTCTCCACAAACCAATCAAAATTCCAAGAAATTTAATAAAATACCTGTAAATATATGCCTATGAAAAATTTCTCTGGTAGAAATTTCCCCATTTTCTTGAAGAGTAATATTTCTGAAAATAAAAAGCCAATATGCTATAATAATTTCATCAAATTTTAGTAGACACAGAAAATGGAGGTTAAATGAAAAAGAATCTTATTTTTATTCTAATTGTAATCTTTTCAGCAGCGCTAATTCACGCCATGGACTACGAATGCAAACAAGAGTTAGAAGGAAAATTCGCCAAGGACAAAATACTCGTTCTCAAAATCGGTGGAATTCCCACTATGGTAGAAAAACTCCCGGGAAATTTTGGCACTAAAACCTATACATGGATTGTAATTAAAGAAAATGGGGATTGGAAAGTAAAAAGTTTCTTAGGCGAAAAAAGCGATAGTACAAATGTACTGGAAGAAAAAGAGGTATTAAAAATTACCAAATTCGAGGTCGGAAAAAAATCTGTTAAAATCTGGACCAGTACAGATCGTGCTTTAACCTACGATGCAGCAGGACGAGAATCCTGGATCGGTAGTACCAAAGCAAAGGGGGCTGAAAAACATGCCAATTATTGGGATTTCGATATGCCCAAAGATTATGATTGTCAAACTGCTTTAAAAGCCATTGAAAAGTATTTCGATTTATATGATTCCAAAGATGCACTAAATGAAGCCAAAGAAATTAAAGTGGGAATGACCGTCGAAGAAGTAGAAAAAATACTCGGTAAACCCGAAAAGAAAGCCGATATGGGAGATAAAATCGTTTTTAAATATGAAGATACAATCGTAACTTTTGTAGATGGAAAAGTTACCAATATTGAATTCCGCTAATCAATCCGTTGATTGGTTTTTAAGACAGCAATTTTAATAATTTGAAATAATTTAGGGGACGAAAAATTTTTCGTCCCTTTTTTTTTATATTAAAATCCAAAAAGAATGGAAATCTATTAAGTTGTAAAATTTATTGTCTATGGAATATAATCTCAAAATACTTCTCCTGAAACGGTAAATTTTACTTTCCTATTGCATCCCCCTCCAATTTCCGTTAAAATAATCAGTTACGGAGGAACCATGTCGATTAAACTTAGAAACTTTACTATTTTTTCACTATTGATTTTTTGTATTGTATGTTATTCACTTCCCACCCAGGCACAGGATAATTCACAGGAAAAACCGTTATCCAATGAACAAAAACTGATGGATGCCATGCATCTCATCTCCAGCCATACCTTAATGGATTATGTCAACGAGTTATGCACCGATAAATACGAAGGGCGTCTCACAGGTACACCCGCTTATAATAAATCTGCCGAATGGGTCGCAGATTCAATGAAAC
>JAKAGC010000586.1 GCA_021817755.1 Acidobacteriota bacterium
GATCTATAACCATTATCACTTTTCGACCTATTCCCACTTCGAAGTTTTTAATACTGTTCATACACTGTATTTCTTACGGGAATATATGAAAAATTCGGCTATCCCGGATATCCTTACAGATGAAAATGCACTTACGGATTATAGGAAGCTTCATCACTTAATCGTGATAGATAAACAGGGAAAATTATCAACAAATGGGAATTTTACTACTTTGCAGCAAATACTTGGAACGGGTTGTATCCATTCAAAGATTGCAAGAAGTTTTCCTGTTAAAGAATTAATCCAACCGGAAAATTTTATTTCTCTCTTATATTATTTCGGACTTCTAACCTTAGATGGTATCGACGAGGAAAATAAAGCCATTCTTAAAATCCCAAATGAATCCGTAAGAAGACTTTATTATGATTTTATAAGAAAGACCTACGAAGAAACAGGGGTATTTTCCTTCAAATTAAATGAGCTGGAAATACAAATGAAAGAAATGGCATTCAATGGCAATTGGAAACCATTAATTGAATATATTGCAGGTAAATTGAATCAGGCACAGGGCGTTAGAGATTTATTTACTGCGGAAAAATCAATCCAGGCTTTTTTCAATGTTTATCTTGGCTTATCCGAATTCTACCTTATTTATTCAGAAAAGGAATTAAACAAAGGATACGCTGATTTAGTAATGGTCCCATTCCTTATTCAATTTCCTATGGTTAAATATGCATATATCATCGAGATCAAATATACTAAACCTTTGGGTTCCGTGAAATCAAAAATCCCAGTGAAACGTATTCAATTTCTGGGAAAAGAAGCAGAAATTCAATTAAATCATTACATTCAGGATGAGAAATTTTCAAAATCAATCGGTAATACTACATTAAAAAAGCTCGTTTTAATATTTTCAGGAGCTCAGTTGGTTTACAGTAATGAAGTGTAAAATTCATATAAATTAATACAAAGGAATTTGCTCTCTTACTACTGACTTTATTCGTAAGCGCTATTCAGTGCAAAATTATGAAATTCTAAAACCGGCTGCGTATGGTTAAAGTTAATTCCCTTCCACGTGAAAGAAAAGAACCTCCTTCTATATTGGGAATACGGGGATGCTCATTCAACGCATTATGGGCTGAAAATTGAATCTCGAATTTATTCAAAATATTCATTAAGCGCACAGATAAATCCAGGGAGGAATAACTGCCGGTATTTTCATAAGGATAACTATTATAAATAATATCGAAATCAGGCGATGTGAAATCCACTCCTGCATTGTCGGCATCACCTGAAATAAAATAATAAGCAGAAATAGATAACCGCTTCCCTAACATCCAATCCATAAACAAATTTCCTACTACAGTGGGTAAATACAAGGGTTGATTTCCATCAAATGTAACATATAACTGCTTTTCTTTCAAATCCGAGGTGAGTACTCCCTGTAAAGATATATTACCTCCCAGGGTCAATCCTTTTCTTTTGTAAGCAACACCTGCGCTTCCTCCCCAATAGGAATAACTTCCAACTTCAGCAGCCTGTAACCGGTTAAACCCATTTTCGAGCGCATACTCCCAATCTATTCCCATTAAATGAGTGTATTTCCCTGTAAAAACGGTAGCATTTACCAACCAGACTTCACCGAATTTTTGATTGATCCAGGCTCTTAACTGGCTGTTACGTTCGGGTTTAAGCTCGGTAGGAATGATATATGGCATAACAGGCATGGTACTATCTGGAAAGTGAATTTCACTTCCCACCCGGAACCAGGTATCCATGTACCTGTGACCTACTGCAAAACTTAATCCTGCTTCTGTTTTTTCTCGTTTGTATAAAAGCGATAACTCAGGTAAAAATTGCATTTTAGAATAGTTTTTCGCTTTTTCAAATCGAACTGCACCTTTGGCTGATAACCGTTCCGAAAAAGAATGTAATAAACCGGCATCGATTCCCACACGATTGCTTCGATCGGAAAAATTCATGGCACTATAATAATCACCGCTTCGTTCAGGTCCACCATCTATTTTACTGGCCTGGAAATTGGCTCCAAGGAAAAGAGAATTAAACGTAGATTTACGGTTTATTTCCGCACGAAGGTTAATTCGTGATTCTTTTACTTTATCCCAATCTCCCTCCTTTTCACCTGTAGCAGAGGAGGCATTTCCCCATTTTGAAATAATGTAATCCCAGCTTCCTGTAACTTCGAGGTTGAAACATCCGGGTAATAGGAAATCACGGCTCCCTTCGATAAACGCATAGGACCACTTCCTCCCGCAATTGTAAGGATCGAACAGGTAGTGTTCAAGGTATCTGGCTCTTACGTTATATTCTCCTTTATTGATAATAGTACCGACCTGGAATGTCGGATTTTTTCGATCGAGCCGACTTCCTATATCTGCGCATTCATAGGGATCCTCAATTTTTTCACCCCTCCAGCCTGTTACATCCGCAAATACGGAATAATGACCGTCATCTCCCCACAGATTTCCTGTACTTAAATGAGCGAGAGATTTATCCCAACCGTCTTTATTTAATGACCCTGTTAATGTTAGGTCAATTTTTCCCATTTGCTCTTTTCCATCGATGGGGATAAGGTCTATAACAGTATCCATAGCACCGACATTGCCTGTCCGGCTTAATGCTGCGGGTCCGGTATAAATACGAATCTCTTTTAATCCTTCGAGGAACCCTGTTCCCCATTCCTGATCGGCTCCACCGTACCAGTTTTTATTTAAGTGATGACCATCGAACATGATTTGCACTCTGGAAAACTGATTGGCTGAGAGTTGAGTAAGGGAGTCGGAAGATATAATGGGACCGGAAGAAGGCCGGCTTTGTGAACTGTTGTAAGAAATTCGTATACCGGGAACTCTTGCCAATACATCGGAAAGAGTACGAGCTCCCCATTGTACGATTTCTTCATGGGAAATGACAATGACTCCGGATTGTTCTCTGGGATTTATCGACTCCTCTTCACAATTTTCAGTTCCACGCGAAGATACGGGAAATAAGAATGTGATGCACAAGGCAAACAGTATGAACAGGAACGTAATTTTAAAGTTTTTGCGTTTCATTGGATCTCCTCACATTGGATTTTACCTTGGACCGCAGCCCAGGACATTTGTTTTGGCTTCTGCTTGTTCTGTATCGCAATTGCTTGTTAATACGACCAGGTGTGGCACAATTTGCAGGAAAGGCATACGGTATAACACGGTAACTTTTACTCGGATCGACCCTGTTTGACCTGGTTCTACCGTTCCAATTGTCCAGGTGTCTGAACCTATATCAGGAGCGGGATAAGACGATTTAAATGCGACTTTATAATCATAAACCAAAGTAATTGTTACGTTTTTAGCAGGTGCCGATGAAATATTGGTGTATTCGATCACATATTCGATTTCATCACCACATTTTACAGTTTCCAATCCTGGAATAATTTTGATTTCCATCATTGGACAGGTAATAACTGTGACTGTCGGCTGAGTCCCCGGTAAAGCCGGGTTCCAGTCTGTTAACGTAGAATTGTCGTTGGTTCCATCTCCATTAGAATCATAATTGACTATACCCTGGTTCACGATTCGGTCTACACCTGCGCTCAACCGCGAATCTATTCGAACATTA
>JAKAGC010000587.1 GCA_021817755.1 Acidobacteriota bacterium
TTTAATCTTTTGTTCTGCTGCTTTCACAAGGAATTGCTGAGCTTCCAAGTCCGATCTTTTTTCCAGAGATTGGGGAATCAATTCGGTTGAAGAATTTAAAGGCACATCTATTTCTTTTAATAACGAGTCGATATCGATATCTACAGTTTTATAAGTAGTATTGGGGGATAGACCAAGTGTTTGAAGCAATTGCAATATCGAAATGGTATAATTCCGTTTAGCGTCCAGTAAACTGTATTCGGCGCTGGAAATCTCTGCTTTTTGAAGATGAAGATCGGCAATAGAACGTTTCCCCGCATTAAAGAAATCCTGGATAAGTTCTAACTGAAGTTGTTGAGCTTTGAGGTTCTGATTTTGCACTTCGATTAATTCTCGGGAAAGGAGTGTTTGAATATAACGTTGTAGTGTTTCAAATGTTATGGATTCACTTGAACGTAAGTAATTGCCTTCATCTGCTTTTAGTTCCAGTCGTGCTTGCCGGAGCGATGCACTATCATAGAATCCGTTAAATAAGTTTAAATTTGCCGAAATGGATGCATCGACATACTGACTATTTGCATTTTCATATATCCCGGTCGTGGTATTCACACTTTTATAATACTGTTGAGATGAATCTGCTGAAAATGAGAGAGACGGATAGAAATCGGATTTCTTCTGATTTACTGTTATTCCACTTATTAGAACCTGGTTGGATGATTGTTTTAGTGTTTGATTATGGGTAAGGGCTAGGTCCAAAGCTTGATTTACAGTTATTATATTTTCTTCTGCTACTGCATAGCCCATAGAGAAAATCCAGAAACTGAAAATCAGGAACTGAAGAATTGTACTGCGCTTTGTTATATAGCGTGCTAACATATTCTTTTTCATTTTTACCTCCATTGTATTCAATTGGAATTAATTTTTCTTACACCAATATTATGCAATTTGAATGTAAACAAATACTGTCGAAATTATTTCAAATTGTAACATTGTGGGTTAATCTTAGGAAAAATGTATGGAATAGTTGATGAGTAAAGGGGTATGGAGATAATGAGAGTTATATGTATTAAATACTTAATATAGGAAGGATTTTATTTTTTATTCGGATTAGAGGATGCGCCGGTATTTTTAAATTTAAGAAAGACTGTAGTTCCCACATTGGGTTTACTCGTAATTTCGATATCTCCCTGATGCGCTTCCATAATCCGTTTGCATAAACTCAGGCCCAGTCCGTATCCACCCGTTTTTTTCGATCTGGATTTATCCACGCGGTAGAAGGGTTCAAATATATAAGGAAGGTCTTGTTCAGGAATTCCACTCCCGAAATCCTGGATGGAAATCGTAATTTCATTGGCTTTTTCTCTTAAAGAAATTTCCACAGGATAATCACCTATCCTGGAGTAACGAAGCGCATTATCCAATAAATTTCGTAAGAGAATCTGAATACGTTTCGGATCGATTTTCAGGAAAATATTCTCAGCCATAGAAACGATTTTTATTCCCGGTTCCTGATTTTTAAATTCGGAACATAATCCCTGGATCATAGATGATATATTGACATTTTCAAGTTTTAATCCCCCATACTGGCTTTTAAGTCGTTCAGTTTCCAATAACTCGATAATCATCGTTTCCATTTCATGGATATCATCCATTAAACTTGTTTTTGTATTGCTTTCATCGAGAAATTCGAGGGCAACCCTGGCGCGAGTCAGAGGAGAACGGAGTTCATGGCTGACATCTTGCAATAACCGTTCACGAGCATGGAGCATCTCCCGAACTTTTCTACTCATAATATTAAAAGAATGAGTAAGTTTTCCCAATTCGTCATTGCGATTTGTAGCGATTTCCACATCGATATTTCCTTCACCCATTTGCCGTACTGCATCATGAAGAATTCGTACAGGTTTTAATAACCAACTCATTGCAAAATAAATGGAGGTCAGGATGAATGTAATGGAACACAAAACTATGACTGCAAAAACCCCCACAACATATGGGATTCCTTCTTTTTTAAAATGAAGAA
Organism: Acidobacteriota bacterium; assembly: GCA_021817755.1. Lineage (GTDB taxonomy): Bacteria > Acidobacteriota > Aminicenantia > UBA2199 > UBA2199 > JAKAGC01. The sequence continues at coordinate 2,003 of JAKAGC010000587.1, forward strand.
TGATCAGGTAACGCCATTCTCCTTTTTTGATATCGATACACAAACCCGTTTCATTGAATCCTGCATATATTCCTTTCTCTTCCGGAAATGCGGGGATATCAAGTTTTTGGAATCCGATTAAATCTTTAGAAGAGGCCCACTCGCCTCCTGGCCCTGACCAACGTATCTGAATTTTCTCATTTTTTACAATTTCCTGGGCTTTCTGGATATCCGGAGGGGTCCCCAAACTCTTAATAATATATTGGGCATAATTAACGGAATTCCGTTGCTGTACTGGAAAAACCATATGAACAATGAGGATTTGATGAGAAACCATTACCAATATGATGGTAAAAAATAAAGCAGTACCAAGTATAAGAAGTATCTTTAAGAATAGGTAACTTCGTAATTTATCAAGGATTGGAATTTTCATTTATTCATCTCCAATAAGCATGTAACCGCTGCCCCATATGGTTTTTATAAAGCTTGGATTTTTGGGATCATCCCCAAGTTTTTGCCGGAGCCTGCTGACCAGGACATCCACCGAACGATTGAAAACATCTCCCTCGATGTCCCATAAACTATCCAGAATTTGTTCACGTGAAAATACCATCCCCGGTCTTCGAATAAAAAGTTTTAATATTTCAAATTCTGTAGTAGTTAGTTCGACAGGCTTATCATTAACCGTCACGTGATGTTTATCCAGATCCACAGTAATAGCACCGCATTTCTTCACACTGGTTTTAATATTGGGACGGCTGCGTCTCAGAATCGATTGAATTCTGGCCACCAATTCCCTTGGTTCAAAAGGTTTTGGTAAATAATCATCCGCTCCCAGTTCAAGCCCAACGATCCGGTCGGCAACTTCATCACGTGCTGTAAGCATGATAATAGGAACCTGGTAATCCCGCCTGATCTGTTTACATACTTCAAATCCATCTATGTCCGGAAGCATGATATCCAGGATGATGAGATCGGGAATTTCATGTTTCAGTGCTTTTAAACCATCTTTGGGATGAGTGTAAGCCGTAACATTGAAATCGAATTTTGCCAGGTATTCACTCAAGAGCCCATTCAATTTCTGATCGTCATCGATGACCCAGACTTTTTTCTTCATCGTTTTCTCCATAATGGAAATTTCGATAATATTATATATATCATATATGAATGGATGATTTCAAGATTGTAACAAAGTGTAACAAATAAAATTTTATCAGGGGCTCGTTTTGAAAAACCCGCCCCTGAACCCCGACAAAACGTCTATTATTTTTTGTAGAGAGTGAAGTTAATAAGGGCGAATAGTTATTCGCCCTTATTTTTGAAAATTCGATTATTGATTTTCTTTTATTTCATCCCAAATTTCTTTGATTGTATGCTTTACTGTTATTTTACGGTCTCTGTAAGTCGTATGGAGCAACTCGTGCGATTTATGAGAAAGCGGTTCACCAAGGAAATCTTTGTAGATAAGCTTAATCAACGGATTGTTGTGGGATTGCCTGATATCCGCTTTATAATCGATATTGTAAATCGCAGATTGACGTTCATACCAGAAAGTCTGATAGTTCCGTTTCAGTTTTGGTTGGCCACCGCCTCCCATACACACACCCGGACATCC